>CAZDAF010000223.1:0-6570 GCA_964503115.1 uncultured bacterium | reverse complement strand
GTATATAGACTGCGTTATACAGATAATAACAGTATATATGCTTTTCCCGGAACTTACAAACGGTACCGCCTCTGTCTCCTCGGAGACACTTCTCCCCGACAGCCAAGGCGTCGATTAACATGAAGCCCCGAGGTTTTCGTAAGACCCCGGGGCTGTTCTAAAACCAGGTCGGTGAAAAACCGCAACTATGGAATTATGTAAATCATGGCGCGTAGCGCCGCGCTGTAGAAGTAATACGGCCATATACCGATAATCAGGACAAGGGCCGCACATGCGAAAAGCGCTCCCGCAACGAAAGGCCCTCGAGCGAAAACGCTGCGGTCGTCGGGGTGCACCGTGGTCTCCTTGGGCTCCATGTACAAGACAACGGTCACACGCAGGTAGTAATAAACTGAAACCACACTGTTGAGTATGCCCAGAACCGCCAGCCAGTAGAACTTTGACTTGATGATTGAGCTGAATACGAAGAACTTGCCCAGGAACCCCGCCGTGGGGGGAATACCTGCAAGACTGAACATAAAGATGCTCAGAACCACGCCCATGACGGGTTTCTCCCAGCCCATTCCACGGAAATCATCAATCTCGTCGCCTTCGTGGCCTTTCCACGCCGTCAGGATTATGCATCCGAAGGCCCCGAGATTCATCAAGGCATAGGCCACCAGGTAATAAAGGATGCTCGCAAACGATTCCCGAGTTCCGGGAACCAGTGCCGCCAGCAGGTAACCCGCATGGGCAATGCTCGAATAGGCGAGCATTCTTTTCAAATTCGTCTGGGTTAACGCTACTATGTTACCCAAGGTCATGGTGACCACGCTTAACACCCACAATACTTCGCGAGTATTGGCGGTGACCATTTCCCCGCTGAAGGCTACGTTGAACAATCTTATAAGAATGGCGAATCCCGCAGCTTTAACTCCCACGGACATATATGCCGTTATAGGCGTCGGGGCGCCCTGGTAAACGTCCGGGGTCCACATATGGAATGGAACCGCACTCACCTTGAAACCCAAGCCGATAATTATGAGACCCACTCCCACAAGGAACAGAGGTTTAGAGGTCGGTACCGCCGAAGCTATCTTCCCGATGTCGAGAGTGCCGGTCGCAGCGTAAACGAGCGCCATACCGTAAAGCAGGAACCCGGCCGCAAAAGCGCCGATGAGGAAGTACTTGAGAGCCGCTTCCGCGCCTTCCGCCCGCTTTTTACGGAAACCGGCCAACACATATACCGGTATGCTCATCGTCTCGAGACCCAGGAAAACCATCACAAGGTTCCCGGCGCTCGCCAGAAGCATCATTCCAACCGTGGCTATAAGCAACAGAACATAATATTCACCACGGTCTATGCCCTCGATTTTCAGGTAATTGTAGCTGAGAAGCACCGTCATACCGCCGATAAGGCAGAAAAGCATGTTGAAGAAAATCGAGAGTCGATCCATGATGAAAAAGCCGCCAAAGGCCGGCACTTCGTAATCCTGAATCCAATACATCGAAACCAGGGCTATGGCAAAACCAAGTAACACAACCAGCCCGTTGATGAATTTCATCTTTTCATCAAGGAAAAGATCCATGATAAGAACGACTAACGCCGTTCCCGTCAATATCAGGAGAGGCAGGATGGAGCCGAAATCCGGCAATGCAAGGTTCATCGTCTCCCCTCCTCGTGAACCTTAATTCCACCGGGCAAAACCCCGCTCGCCGACGCCGAACGAAGATGTGCAGGCACCACGCGCTCGACAACCTTGTTAACCGCCGGTTCCATACGCTTTGTGAAAGTTTTGGGATAAATTCCGATCCAGAACACAAACACCAGTATCAGCAGGAACATGACCAACTCGCGCCTCGACAAATCCTCCAACTTCTCGTTCTCAGGATGTTTCACCGGGCCGAACATCACCCGCTGGTACATCCATAGCAGGTAAACTGCGGCGAATATAACGCCCGTCGTGGAGATCACCGCAAAGGCCTTCATCCATGGGTGCACATGGGACGTGAAAGTCCCCACAAGTATGAGAAACTCGCCCACGAAACCGTTTAGGCCGGGAAGTCCCACGGAACTGAGCATTATTATCATAAAAACCGCACCGTAAACCGGCATGACCTTGCTCAGGCCGCCGAAATCGCTTATCAACCTGGTGTGCCTGCGCTCGTATATCACCCCGACGAGCAAGAACAACGCTCCCGTGCTCAACCCGTGGTTGACCATCTGAAGTACGCTGCCCTGAATACCTATGGAAGTCAACGCGAACATCCCCAGCATCACGAAACCGAGATGACTCACCGAACTGAAAGCGACGAGCTTCTTCAAATCCGGTTGCACCATGCTCACCAACGCGCCGTATATTATCCCGATGGCCGCCAGGGTCATCATATAAGGCACCATTTTGATTACCGCATCGGGGAAAAACGGTATGGCGAAGCGTAAAAAGCCGTATGTGCCCATTTTCAGGAGCACGCCGGCAAGTATGACGCTCCCGCCCGTCGGCGCTTCGACGTGAGCATCCGGAAGCCATGTGTGGAACGGAAACATAGGCACCTTGATGGCGAAAGCAAGGGCAAAAGCGCCGAACATTAAAAGCTGAGCCTTCAGAGATAACTTAATATTCAGAAGATGGATATATTCAAAGCTGATTTGCCCGTTCTGTTCCTTATAAATCCAGACCATAGCGAGAATGGCCACCAGCATGAGCAGACTGCCTACCATAGTGTATATAAAGAACTTTATCGCCGCGTATATCTTTCGCTCACCGCCCCAAACGCCTATCAGGAAATACATCGGGATGAGCATAAGCTCCCAGAAAACATAAAACAGGAACATGTTCAACGCCAGGAAGGTACCCACCATGCCCGTTTCGAGCAGGAGCATCATCATCAGGTATTCCCTGACACGCTCCTTGACACCGGAATATGCGGCAAGAGCAACAATAACGGTAAGGAAAGTCGTCAGCAATACCAAAAACAGGCTTATTCCATCGACGCCGACGTGATAGTTGATGCCGAAGCCGCTGATCCACTCGATAGCCAGTCTCATCTGGAATTCATCGTTTATTTTGAACCACTTGAATATCAGCAAACTGGCCAGGAACTCGATAACGGCCAGTGCCAGCGTAGAGTGTCTTGCCAGGTCATCCCTGTCTTTCGGGACAAAGAACAGCGCCAACATGCCCACCAGCGGCAGGAAGATGACGATGGTCAGTATCCACGGACATAGGAAGCTAAGCATACTTACTCCTAAATACGAAGTGCAAAGTGCGAAGTTTACCCGCCGCCGCGGGTACAAACTTAGAACTAAGAACTTCGCACTTAAAACTGATTAAAAAGGCCATAGCATGTACCCCAGGATCAATAATACTCCCAGAAGGAAATAAACGGCATAAGAATTAACCACTCCGGTCTGTATGCGCCTGAGACCCTGACTGAGGACGTCACGGAAAAGACGGCCCATACCGTTGACGGTTCCGTCGATAATCCAGACGTCGAAGAAGCGCCACAGGAAGAAGTCCGAAGTCTTTACTATGGGGTTGATGACGGTAGCGTCGTAAATCTCGTCCACAAAGTATTTGTTTAGGCTGAGATTGTACAACGGCTGCACCGCTTTCGCGGCCTTTTCCGGAAGCTCCGGCTTGGCGCTATACATGTACCACGCCAATGTGATACCCGCCGCCGCTATGCCCACCGACAGCGCCACAAACAGCCATTCCTGCGCATGAGAGTGGTGCGAAAACTTCGCCAACACAGGCGTTGCGGCCTCGAAAACAGGCTCAAGAAAACGCTCGATCCGGTTCGCGCCACCCAAAAGGGCGGGGACGCCGACCCAGCCGCCTATCAGCGAAAGCGCTCCAAGAATAACCAGCGGCGCCGTCATCGAAGCCGGACTTTCGTGTATATGCTGCTTTGTTTCTTCATCCGCACGGCATTCGCCATGGAAGGTCATGAATACCAGCCGGAACATGTAAAACGCCGTAATACCTGCACCTACCCAGCATAATGCCCATATTACACGGTATTCGTGCGCCCAGGCTTTCCAGAGGATTTCGTCCTTCGAGAAAAAACCGCTGAAGGGAGGAATGCCGCAAATGGCTATGGTGGCTATCAGGAAAGTCCAGTAAGTGTAAGGCATGTACTTTTTCAAGCCGCCCATCTTGCGCATGTCCATTTCCCCGCTCATGGCGTGAATGACGCTGCCGGCGCCGAGAAACAGAAGCGCCTTGAAGAAAGCGTGGGTCATCAAATGAAATATACCCGCACTGTAAGCCATCACCCCAACGCCCACGAACATGTACCCGAGCTGGCTGACGGTCGAGTATGCCAGCACTTTCTTTATATCGTTCTGCGTTATGGCGATTGTTGCGGAATAAAGCGCCGTTATTCCCCCCACACCGGCAACCACCATACATGCCGCCGGGCTGAGCACATAGAGGAAATTCAGCCGGGCCACCATGTACACGCCCGCCGTCACCATCGTGGCGGCGTGGATAAGGGCGCTGACCGGAGTCGGGCCGGCCATTGCGTCCGGAAGCCATACATACAGAGGCAATTGCGCGCTCTTGCCCGTAGCGCCCAGGAAAAAGCACAGGCAAATTACCGTCACTATCATCGGCGTACCGAAACTGCCGATGTCGAACCAACCGGCTTTAAGCGTATCGGCGGCGCCGTGCTCGACCGCTACTCTCAAGCTTATAAAATCGAGCTCGCCGAGGAAATAAAACACGCTGAATATAGCTACCAGGAAACCGAAATCGCCGATTCGATTAACTATAAACGCTTTCTTGCCGGCGCTAGCTTTTTCCTCCTCTTCAAACCAGAAACCGATGAGCAGGTAGGAGCATAAACCGACACCTTCCCAACCGATGAACATTATCGGCAAGTTGGCGCCGAGCACCAGCATCAACATGGCTCCGGCAAAGAGATTCAGGTAGCAGAAATATGTCGAATAACGCGGATCGCCGTGCATATAACCCACACTGTATACGTGGATGAGAAAACTCACACCACTGACAACCAACGCCATCACCATACTCAAGTGGTCGAACAGGAAGGCCGCTTCCGCATGGAGATTCCCGACGGCAAGCCACGTGAAAACGGTATTTTTTAATACATGTCCTTCCTCGAGACCGGGAAGACGACAAGTGGCATAGTATAAAGATACCAAAAAGGACATAAAAACAGTCGAACACGCTAACCAGTGGACTATTTGCCTCGGGAGCTGCCGGCCTACCACGCCGTTTATCACCGCTCCCAGAAGCGGGAAGAAAGGTATCAACCAAAGCCAGCTCGCATGATCTGCGATCATCACATCACCACTTAAGTAACCGTATCTCGTCCACGTTAACCGTTCCGCGAGACCTGTAAATCGACACTATTATGGCAAGCCCGACGGCAGCCTCGGCGGCAGCCACCGTCATTACCATAAATACGAACACGTGGCCGCCCATGTCGCCCAGATTGCAGCTTATCGCGATTAGCGCGAGGTTAACGGCATTAAGCATAAGCTCGATGCACATGAAAATTACTATCGCGTTGCGGCGCGCCATAACTCCCACCGCGCCCAGCACGAAAAGAATGCCGGATAGTACTAAATAATGACTGAGCGGTACCATCATTTCTTCCGCTCCCTTTGCGTCAGCACCACCGCCCCGACTATGGCCGCAAGCAGCAGTATGCTTGTTACCTCGAAGGGCAAAAGGTATGTACTGAACAGTTCCTTGGCCACTGGAGCAACTTCGCCGAAGCCCTTGGACAACTCCTTACCCGGCAAATCATCAACCAAAGCCACCACCAAAAGCTCGACCAACAAACCGAGTGACACTATTGCGCCGAAGATTTTCGCTCCCGTAACTTTCGGTTTACCGAGTTCCTCTTCCGGCAGATTGAGCAGCATTACCACAAACAGAAATAAGACCATCACGGCGCCGGCGTAAACGATAACCTGCATCGCCGCCACAAAAGTCGCAGACAATAACACAAACAACGCCGCAAGAGAAATCATAACCACGATCAAGCTCCATGCGGCGCCCACCGGGTTACGGCGAGTTATCATGAACAGGGAAGCTATCACCGCCAGCCCGCCGAAGACATAAAAAGTAATCATCTCCGCCATGGTTCAGATCTCCCCCCGCTTATGACGATCGTAATTCTCCAACAACTTTTCCTTATCGTATATCAAGTCGGCTCGCGTATAATCGGCCAGCTCGTAGTCGCGTGTCATGCTGATGGCTTCTTCCGGACACGCCTCTACGCAATAGCCGCAAAACATGCACCGCAACAGGTTTATCTCGAAGCGGCCGGGCCGCTTTTCCTTCCATTCGTAGCCTTCTTCCTCCTCCTCGGCCTCGATGGTGATGCAACCGGTCGGGCAAACAGTGGCGCACATGAAGCACGCGACGCATTTTATATGACCGTCTTCGTCTTTATTCAGCATGTGCGCGCCGCGGTATCCCTCGGCCGGCGTACGCTTTACCTCCGGATACTGGATCGTCCACATATCCTCATTGGGCTCGTTACCCCGAAGCATACCGCGCAAGGCATTGACGAAATGCCTGGCGGTTATCGCGAGCCCCCGGAAAATCTCCG
>CAZDAF010000222.1:0-6642 GCA_964503115.1 uncultured bacterium | reverse complement strand
CGGAGCTCAAAATGAAAGTAGAAGCAATTCTCAACAACGGCTACCAGCGATTGCTGACTATCGAGGTGAGAGGCGGCGGATTCGAGTGGTTCGGTAACGCGCCCGCCCATATCGTCCTGACGGCTTACGGCCTGATGGAATTCCACGACATGTCAAAGGTGCACACCGTGGACCCGGCGATAATCCAACGCACACAGGAGTGGCTCGCAAGGGTTCAGGAATCGAACGGGTCATGGAAACCGACCAGCCATTACCTCGACCAGGTAGCCAAACGCTTCGCATCGGACGTGTTGCGCAATACCGCCTACGTCGCCTGGGCCCTGGTCGAATCCGAATACTCGGGCGCCGCGCTGAACAAAGCCATCGGCTACCTCAAGGAGAACCGCAGCAAGGCTCAAGATATGTACACCAAGGCGCTTATCCTGATAGCTCTTGCAAGCGAAGACCCAAAAGACCCCGTAGCCGGGAAACTGTCGGCTGAAATTATTGAAGCGGGGATCGTTAAAGAAAACACCATCTCGTTCCCGGCGGGTGGGGATACTGCGGTACACAGCACCGGCAAAAGCGCCGATGTCGAAACCACCGCCCTGGTCGGCCTGGCTCTGCTAAAAATGGGCACATATCGTGAAGTGGTCGAGAAGATTATTAACTATCTTATCGAAACCAAGGATCCGCACGGGACGTGGTACAGCACTCAGGCCACCGTGATGTCCCTGAAATTGCTGGTCGGCAGTCTCGATATGAGCACCGAAGGCGGCGACGCCGTGGTCAAAGTACTGGTGGACGGTGCGGAACGCGGACAGTTCTCACTCGAGGGTGAGAAGGCGGATATACTTCAGCAAATCGACTTGAGCAAATACGCAACAACGGGCGACCACCGGGTGAGCCTGGAGATTGCCGGAGAAGGAAACGCATTTTATGCGCTTACGGCCCGCCATTATATCCCATGGGGTATGTTAGGGCCTGAACGCAGGCAGCCGCTCGCGTTGAGAGTCTCTTACGACAGGAGCAAACTCGAAGTCAATGACACCGTCACCGCCAAGATTGTGGCGCGGAACATGACCCCTGCAGTCGCTCACATGGTCATCATAGACCTGGGCATCCCGCCGGGATTCGAAGTGCTTACCGAGGACCTGGACCGCTATGTTAAAAATGAAACCATACAGAGATACAACATGACCGGCCGGCAAATAATCGTTTACCTTGAAAAGATAAACCCAAAATCCAGGATCGAGCTTACATATCGCATGAAGGCCACCATGCCGATGCGGGCTCAGAGTTTCGCCGGCCGCTTATACGAATATTACAACCCCGAACGGGAGTCGTTTGCCAATCCGGTGAAGTTCGAAGTGAAAAGAAAGTAATGTCTCACCACGAAGGGCACGGCGCTCCATGCCGTGCCCTTCGAGAATGCGCAATTATTTATGTCGTCATGTATAAAAAGCGAACGGAGTGTTATTACACTCCTTTCTTGTGGAAATCGACAAGCCTTTCAGGTTTGTTCTTGGCAAAAGGGGAGATTGAATTTGCCGGAAATTATTGATCTTCTGCAAAATCCATTTTCAACAGCATAAGGTCCGTACTTGTGCGGCGTAGCCTTTGAGTCAGCGTGCGGATTACGGCTCGAAGTATCTTGACGTGAAGCTTATCGTCGGTTTCGAGCAATTGATCGAGGTCCTCTTTGTATAGAACCAGGCACTCGGTAGGCTCTTCGGCGGCGACGCGGGCTGAAGTGGTCGCATCGTCCAGCAGGCTCATTTCCCCAAGGTGCTCTCCTTCCCCGGCTTCCGCCAGTTTTCTTTCCTGGTCGCCTTCCATCTTCACAATACGGGCCTTGCCGGATTTTATTATATAAAGTGCCTCCCCGGGCTCGCCTTCCTCAATGATAATGTCGCCCGGCTTGAAGGATGTTTCCTTGCACAGCGCACCGATCTTGTTCACTTCAGGAAACGTAAGGTCTTTGAACATTTCCACCTTTTCCAATAATTCCAAAAGCGACATTTTTCCTCCTCGATCAAAGTGCGGGGCGTTTTATACCGTCCCCGTGGTTGCTATTTGCTGTTTTTCCTGCGGCGATAACAGCGTTTCGAACTGTTTCTTTTCCGTAGCGTAACCGTAAGCTTCCCCCGCCGCGACTTTTTTGGACTTTACAAGGTCCATAAGGGCCTGATCCATTAGCTGCATGCCATCGCGCTTACCGGTCTGGATTATGGAGGGAATCTGGAATGTCTTTCCTTCACGAATGAGGTTGTTTACGGCGGCATTGCTGACAAGGATTTCCATTGCCGCGATGCGTCCTTTTCCATCAGCGGTTTTCAGCAGGTTCTGGGCCATAACGCCTCGCATGGACTCGCTCAGCATCATGCGAATCTGCTCCTGCTGATCGGTGGGGAAAACATTGATAATTCTATCGATGGTTTTTGCAGCGGAGCTTGTGTGCAGCGTTCCGAATACCAGGTGCCCGGTTTCCGCCGCGGTTATGGCCAGCTCGATGGTTTCGAGATCCCGCATTTCTCCTACGAGAATAATATCGGGGTCTTCCCGCAGGGCGGCTTTTAGCGCAGAGGAAAAGCTTTTAGTGTGGTTCCCGACCTCGCGCTGGTTGATAAGACATTTTTTATTTTCATGAACAAATTCTATCGGGTCTTCAACGGTAAGTATATGCTCATCACGAGTATCATTTAAATGATCGATAATCGCGGCCAGGGTGGTGCTTTTTCCCGAGCCGGTGGCGCCAGTGACGAGGACAAGTCCCTTCTTGAAGCTGCAAAACCTTAAAACCCCATCGGGCAGATTGAGTTCTTCAACCGTCGCTATCTTGGTTGGAATAATGCGGAAAACTCCTCCCATGCCCTTCCTGTCCACGAACATGTTGCATCGAAATCTGGCGTCTTCCAGTTGATAGGCGAAGTCCAGATCGCCGGACTTTTTAAACTTATCCTTCTGGTAATCGCTCATAATTTCGAAAAGCAGTTGTTTGTTTTCGGCAGCGGAAAGGGGCCGATCCGTCAGCTTGATCATATCTCCGTGCAGTCGAATCATGGGCGGTGCGCTTACCGACACGTGCAGGTCGGAAGCTCCACGATCTTTCATTGCTTTGAAATAAGCGTCGATTTTTGCCATCTTCAGGCTCCTAGATGAACTCCGCGATCTCTTCAACACTGACGATGCCTTCTGCATACATCGCCAGCGCTCTATCGCGAAGAGTGACTATTTCGAGGTCGGACAGTGCCGACCTTATTGCGGCTGTGTCGGGCCGAGCGCCCAGCATGGCGCGCAGGTTCGCATCGGGTATCACCACTTCATATATTGCCATACGTCCGGCATAGCCTGTTCCCTTGCAGGCGTTGCAACCTTCCGCACGATGAGGTTTTGCGTCTTTCAGTTTCAATCCGGCGGGCTGCTTCGAGGGCTTTTTGCATTTATTGCAAAGCGTTCGGACGATCCTCTGTGCAATTACGCCTGAAAGCGCCCCTGCAACGGCTTGCGCCGGGACATCGCCGCTTAGCAGGAAGGAGAGCGCGGCGGCGGTGTCCGTCAGCGGTAACTGTATCCCAACCTTTATTCCCTGGAGCGCTTCGTGAATGGCTTTGTCCAGCACTTCCTGCGTGGGTATCGGCTGGATGAGCACCGCATCCGGGTCGGCGGCCAGGGCCGAGTCAAGGATTGCATTCAGATCATCCGATGGATTCACCGTAAGGGAAAGACTCAGGTCGGTCATTCCCACCGGTTCATCTTCTATCGCCACCAGCTTCTCCAGCATCGGGTCCGCCTCGTGGAATATCGCGTAAAGGGTGGTGGTCTTGCCGCTGGCTCGAGGGCCGGTGGTCACTATCAATCCACGGCGAAGCTCGACGATTGATCGCACCTGCTTCAGTTGAGCCTTTGTTAAACCAAGGTCTTTAAGGGGCGGGATCGTTATCGTTTCATGGGCCGGTCTGAGCAATATGGTTTCACCGTTCGAGGCGGGCAAAATCGCCACACTCAGCCGGCGCGCTTTGCCGTCCAGCTCCCATTGAAGTTCTCCGAACTCCCCTTTTCCCGAAACGGCGCCTATTCCCGCCAATACTCGCACCCTCGTGGATATCGAACCTCCGAGGTCGCCGGCAAGTTTAAGCCACGGCTCCAACCGCCCCCCGATACGCGCTCGAACGAGAGTCCCCGAACCGATACGGTCGATGTGTACTGCGTCGGCTTTTGAAGAATAAGCTTCCTTCAGCAGGCGGTCGAGCAGGCTTGCGCCGGAAGCGTCTTTGGCCGCCGCCACAAGCTCTTTTTTGGGAAAACGCTTCGATAGCGGCTCGATTGAACCGGCCTCCTCAACACCGGCCTCGCGGGCTCCATACACAACATCGAGTGCTTCGAGTATTTCGGCGGTCTTCCCCAGACAGATGTTCACGTCGAGGCCGGTCAGCCTCTCCACATCCTCCAACGCCTCCTCCTGAAGCGGGTCGTCAACCACCAAGATAAGGTCGCTCGCCACTTTAAGCAGCGGCAGGAGCCGGTGTTTCCGGGCCATCTCCTCGGGAACGATCCGGACAATTTCCGGATCCAGTTGATCCCGGCTTATAGGCATATAGGAGATGTTGAACTGGTCCGCCAACGCCCAGTTAACGTCTTCGAGACTTGCCGCGTCGCGTCGCACCAACACCTCCCCAATACGCTCCCCTGTTTTCTTTTGTTCGCCAAGCGCGGCGTCCACTTCCTCCTGGGTGGACATCTTGTGAGCGACAAGGATTTCCCCCAGCTTATCAGGCTTACGCTCGAGTTTCATAACTTCCCTCCTGCAAGAACGCGCCCTCGCGGTTGCGTAGTTATCCTAAACCAATAGCACCGACATCGCAACTCCTGATTCCCGCTTAAATTGTTAAAATCCGCTAAAGGTGCTCCGCAAACGGCTCGGCCGGCTTGCCGGCAGCTTTTGAAGGAAATGGAAGTTGACGAACTCGGTTGCAGAATGCTAAATATCAACCGGGTGTATTCCCGGATTTTAAGAGAACGATCTGTTGCTGGTTACGATGGATTTAATGGGCTGAATAACGAAGCGGAGGGCAGGCTAATAACCGTCGAGGAATGCCTGAAGCAGTTTCCCAATCCGGCGAAATTCGTGGCCTCGTATTACCAGGCCAGGATCGGAAAAGAACGGGGGATAATGTAAATCAGTTGCCGGTTGTCAGTGAGAAAAAATAAGCATACGGAGGAGGGATAGACTAACGATGAACGCAAACGGGATGGTGGCGGTGGTAACCGGCGGAGGCCGGGGGATCGGGCGTTGCATAGCGCTTAAGCTGGCCGGGGCGGGCGCGGATGTGGCGATAATATATCGCAAAAAGCCCGGGCCCGCGGCCGAGGTCAAAAGCGAGTTGGAAAAACTGAGCCGTAAGGCCGAAGCATACCAGTGCGACGTATCGGACCCTGAAACGGTGCATGAGACGTTCGGGAAGATTACAAAGACTATGGGCCGCATCGATATACTGGTCAATGCCGCAGGGCTTGCCAGTTGGGGCAACTTCATACACGACACCACCTATACCGAATGGGATAAAATTATGAAGGCCAATATCTACGGCCCCTATAACTGCATCAGGGAAACACTGCCGGTCATGCGCGAGCAAAAAAGCGGACATATCATCAATATATCTTCCATCATCACCCAGATAAATCCACCCACCGGCGGCCCATACGCGGTAGCCAAAGCGGGACTCGAAGCGCTCACTAAAGTGCTGGCCAAGGAAGAAACGTCGAACAATATCCACGTCAACGCTATAGCTCCGGGCGTGGTGGAGACCGACATGGGGCGCAAGCTTATGCATGTCGACGACATGAAGAAAATCTACAGCCAAATGCCCTTCGGCCGGGTGTGCCAGCCGGAGGATATCGCCAACCTGGTGCTGTACCTGATTTCGGAAGAAGGCGGCTATATCCATGGGGAGGTTATATTCGTAAGCGGCGGCAAAACCACATTATGAGGGGATATTCGGAGAGTGTTTGATAAAAGCAGCGGGAAATAATAGTGATCAAGCCGAAGAGGATGAACAAGTCTCGATTTTTTATGGTTTGGTTTTATTCGGCGTGATAATTGCGTTTATTGCCGGCATTATATTCTGGCTGCTCACCCCCAGCGTGCCACCCCGAAATGTGATGCCGGCAATGGGCGTTTATGAAGAATTCCACACTCTTGTCCAAGATGCTTGTAAGACCTTTCCTCAAGTCTTCGTCGGCGAGGCTGAATGTTAGCATGGCGCCGCCGGTGGATTGGTCGGAAAGCCAGGGAACGGAGCCACTGGAAAAGCTCAGGAAATCAAACGCCACCTGTCCATTCGCGTCTGTTTTATCAAACGCAAAAGACGGAACAACACGCATGGCGCCTTTGCTTTCCATCTTTGTTACCAATAACCCCCTCCACCGGCTTGCCTCCCGCATCCAGCATCTGGAAGGTGACGGGTTGGAAGGGGACTCCGATATTGACATACTAGTTGGTTTCTTGAGTAATTTTCTCAACGGTCTCATTACTTGCATAATGGCGAACCAATATATCCATGGTCATTTCCATAAAGAATTTCTAAAGTTCCATCTACGTTTCCCACTGCTGTTATAGTAAACGAATCTGGCCTGAGAGCTATCGGGATTCTAATACATACA
>CAZDAF010000221.1:0-6653 GCA_964503115.1 uncultured bacterium | reverse complement strand
GAACTGGCCGGCGAAATGAGCGGACACATGTTTTTCAAAGACCGCTTCTTCGGATACGATGACGCCCTTTACGCCGCCTGCCGACTGGTCGAGATACTATCGAAAACCGACAAGTCTCTTTCCGAATTGTTGGCCGATCTGCCGGAAACATTCACCACGCCGGAGATAAGGGTCGAGATTCCGGACGACATAAAGTTCGATGTCGTGGCCGGCGCGCAGAAACATTTCGCCGACAAGCACGAAACGGTTGATGTGGATGGGGTGAGAATATTGTTCGACGACGGCGCCTGGGGATTGATACGCGCGAGTAACACTCAACCGGCGCTGGTTTTGAGGTATGAAGCCGACACTCCCGAGCGGCTCGACGAAGTCAGAGCTTATGTCGAGGAAGATCTCGCCAATATCCGGAGTCGGGTCGAGGAGGGGCGCCGGGAATGAGCGCTGAAAAGACCGGTTTCTCACATGAGAATCCGCCGGCCTGTATTGTTCTCGCCGCCGGAAAAGGCGTGAGGATGAAGTCGGCGCGTCCGAAAGTCCTGCATGAGATAGGCGGCAGGCCTATGCTGCTCTATTCGATAGATCGGGCCTTCGAATTGGGTTGCAACCCCGTTGTCGCCGTGCTTGGAAATGGAGCCGAACTCATAAAACCCGTACTTCCAGAAAATGTCAACGTAGCCATTCAGAAACAACAACTCGGAACCGGACATGCCACACAATGCGGCATGGACGCTATAGACCGGGCGGATCGGGTTCTGGTGCTTTATGGCGACACGCCTTTATTGACCGGTGAGACATTGAAAAAGTTGTTGGACGTTCACTCGTCGTCGGGCAAGGAACTTGCCATGCTTACGGCCATGATGTCTGCTCCGAATCGCCTTGGCCGCGTTGTCAGGGGCCCGGATGGGGTGGATCGAGTCGTCGAGGCGGCGGACGCAGGCCCGGATGAGCTTGCAATCAAAGAGGTGAATGCCGGGATATACGTTGCAGGGTTCGAGTTCCTGAAACGGTCGTTGAATGAGCTTAAGTCGGACAACGCCCAGGGGGAATATTACCTCACGGACGTGGTGCAAGTCGCCGCCGGTAGCGGCGGTGGAGTTTTGGCGCATGTCGTCGATGATTACACCGAGGTGCTCGGCATCAACGATCGCATCGAACTGGCTGCGGCGGAACGCGAATTGAACCGCCGTACGTTGCGCAACCTGATGGCGTCGGGCGTAACGTTGATCGATCCCGAGCATACTTACGTTCAGCCGTCTGTGAGCATCGGCTCCGACAGCGTGCTTTATCCCGGCGCGGTTATAGAAGGCAAAACCGTTATTGGCCGTAACTGTGTGGTCGGGCCGGGCGTCATGATCCGGAATTCCGAAATCGGCAATGAAGTCGAAGTTCGTGCGCACAGCGTTATAGATTTGTCGAAAGTGGGCGACGAGACTACCGTGGGCCCGTCGGCGCATCTGCGCCCCGACAGTGTCATCGGCCCGAGGTGCCGCATCGGGAACTTCGTCGAAACCAAGAAAGTCAATATCGATGAAGGTACCAAGGCAAGCCACCTGACATACCTCGGCGACGCGCAAATAGGCAAAAACGTCAATATCGGATGCGGCACGATAACCTGCAATTACGACGGGCACGAAAAGCACCTGACGATTATCGAGGACGAAGTATTTGTGGGCAGCGATACTCAATTCGTGGCGCCGGTCAAAATCGGCCGTGGCGCATATATAGCCAGCGGCTCCACCGTCACCAAAGACGTGCCGCCCCGCTCGTTAAGTGTCTCAAGGGCCAAGCAGAGGGATATTCCCGGCGGTGGGGAACGATTGAGGAAAAGAAAAAAGAAGTAAACGAAGGTTAATTATGTGCGGTATTGTGGGATACATAGGCGATAAGGAAGCCGCGCCGATACTGGTGGCGGGCCTGAAAAGGCTCGAGTACCGGGGTTACGATTCCGCCGGGGTGGCGATAATATCCGACGGTACAGTGGATGTATGTCGCAGCGAGGGCAAGTTATCGGCACTGGAAAAGCTGGTAGGTGACCGTTCCTTTGCCGGCGCCGTCGGTATAGGCCATACCCGGTGGGCCACTCACGGACGTCCTTCGGAGACTAATGCGCATCCGCACAAGGCCGGAAAAGTGGCGCTCGTGCACAACGGCATCATCGAAAATCACAGGGAATTGAGGGCCGAATTGAGCGAGGCGGGGCATACATTCAAAAGCGAAACGGACACCGAAATAGCCGCGCATCTTATACAGCGGCACATGTACGAGGGTATGGATTTCGTCGAGGCGGTGAGGAAAGCCATGCTGCGCATGGAAGGATCGAGCGCTATAGTGGTGCTTTGCGAGGACCAACCGGACACCGTCGTCGGGGCGCGGGTTGGAAGTCCGCTGGTGGCCGGGATTGGCGAAGGCGAGCAGTTTTTCGCCAGCGACGTCCCCGCAATTATGGATCACACGCGAAAGGTGATTTTCCTCGAAGATCGCGAGATAGCGGTGGCGAAACGCGACGGCATCGAGATGATCGATTTCGACGGCGCCTCCGTCAGTCGTGAACCGAAACAGATAACCTGGACGGCCACAATGGCCGAAAAGGGGTTTTATCGGCACTTTATGCTCAAGGAGATACACGAGCAGCCTCGAGCGGTCGCGGACACCCTGTCGGATCGAGTTACTTCGGGAACCGGTCGGGTCAAGCTCGATGACATGGGCCTCGGTGCTGAGGTTTTTAAAAAGACGACCCGCATGGTGCTGATTGCTTGCGGCACCAGCTACCACGCAGCGCTGGCGGGAAAATTTCTCTTCGAAGGGCGTGCATGTTTGCCCGTCGAAGTGGATGTTGCAAGCGAGTTCAGGTATCGGAAACCGCTGATAAAACCCGGAGACCTCATCGTTTTAATATCGCAGTCGGGTGAAACCGCCGACACGCTCGCAGCGCTGGACGAAAGCCATGCCAAGGGAGCGCACACTCTTACGATATGCAACGTTATCGATTCGACCATGGCAAGGCGTAGCGACGGCGTGCTGTACACTCACGCAGGCCCCGAAATCGGTGTGGCGGCCACCAAAACCTTCATGACGCAACTGGCGGCCATGGACATGGTCTCGCTCTATATGGCCGAGCTACGCGGCACTATGAGCGACGAAAAGAGAATGGAGAAGATCGACGAATTGGTGCGGCTGCCGCATTACCTTGAAGCCGTGCTGGGATGCGAAAATCGAATAAAAGAGCTTGCGGAAAAATATCATCGCGCGCAGGATTTCCTGTTTCTGGGGCGAGGGCCGAACTTCCCGATAGCGCTTGAAGGAGCACTCAAACTTAAGGAAATAAGCTATATTCACGCCGAAGGCTACGCGGCGGGGGAAATGAAGCACGGCCCCATAGCGTTGATTGACGAAAATATGCCCGTGGTGGTGCTGGTAACCCCCGGAAGGCATTACGAGAAGGTGTTTTCGAACCTCGAGGAGGTTAAAGCGCGCAACGGAAAGGTGATTGCAATCGCCATGGAGGGCGATGAGGCGATTGCGCATCACGCGGACGATCTGGTGATTATCCCGAAAGCGCCTGCGAGGCTCGCGCCTTTTATGATAACCGTTCCATTGCAGCTATTGGCATACCACATAGCAGTATTGCGCGGCACGGACGTAGACCAGCCGAGAAACCTCGCAAAAAGCGTAACTGTAGAATAATGAATGCAGGGGGATAACCCGCGGAGGTTGGAGACTGTCGATTTTCTGTTTCTTTTTAAGGAGGAAACCGTGGAGGCAATAAAAATTTCAACATTAAGCGGCCGCCCGGAGGATATGCGAACCGGAGCGCTTTTGGTGGGAGTGTTCGAGAAGCCGAAGAGGACACCCAAGGAACTGAAAGTCCTGGACAAGGCTGCCGGCGGAGCGCTGGAACGCCTAATCAAATCGGGCGATTTCTCTGCAAAAATGGGCCAATGCGCCTGGATATATCCTTCCGGGGCCACTTTCAAGCGCCTGTTGGCTGTCGGGTTGGGGGCGAGAGACAAATTTTCGCCTGAGGCTTTCAGGCGTGCAATAGGTTTCGCGGCTAGAGAGGTACGCCGCATAAAGAGCTCCGACGCCGTCGTGGCGTTGCCGGAAGGATCGGGCGCCGATTTCCCGGGCGTCGGCGATCTTGCCCGCGCCGCCGTCGAAGGCTTTATCATGGGCGCGTATAAATTCTTGGATTACAAAAGCAAAACTGAAAACAGCGGTAAAATAAAGAAGTTCACCATCGTGTCCTCGGCCGAAGGCGGCGAACTTACCCGGGTGCGCCGTGGCGCCGAGCACGGCGCGGTAATCGCCGAAGCGGTGACGCTTGCCCGCGATTTGGCCAACACCCCCGGTAACGATTTGCCTCCCGAAGGCGTTGCGCGCGTCGCGCGAATTCAGGCCCGCAAGTATGGGTTAAGGTGTAAGGTGCTCGGCGTGCCGCAGCTCAAGCGGATCAATATGAACGCTTTGCTGGCCGTGGGTTCGGGTTCGAGCCGGCCTCCCCGGCTGGTTATTCTCGAATATCGCCCGAAAGGCGCGCCCACCAAGAAACCGCCCCTGATGTTCGTCGGTAAAGGCATAACTTTCGACTCCGGCGGCATCTCGATAAAGCCCTCCGCCAACATGGATCAGATGAAATACGATATGAGCGGCGCGGCGGCGGTGATGGCGGCGCTGGTGGTTGCGGCCCGGCGAGAATGGAATCGGCCCGTAGTGGGAATAATGCCTTGCGCAGAAAATCTGCCGAGCGCCAAAGCATACCGGCCTGGAGACGTGGTCAAAACGGCCTCGGGAATTCGGGTCGAGGTGCTGAACACGGACGCCGAGGGAAGAATGGTGCTGTCCGACGCGCTACATTACGCTAACCGTTACAAACCCGCCGCAGTGGTGGACCTCGCCACGCTGACCGGAGCCTGCGTCATCGCGCTGGGGCATGAAGCGATGGGGCTTATGAGCAGGGATGACGATTTGGCCGATAAAATCCTCGCGGTGGGTGAAGCGTGCGGCGAGAGAGCGTGGCGATTGCCCTTGTGGGAGGAATACAACGAGCAGATAAAGAGCGATGTGGCGGATATAAAAAACGTCGGAGGCCGCGCCGCCGGGACGATAACCGCAGGCGCTTTTCTGGCAAGGTTCGCAAAAGACTACAAGTGGGCGCACCTCGACATAGCCGGTACGGCATGGAACGAACGCGATTGGGCATATAGAATAAAAGGCGCGGCGGGCGCGGGCGTGCGTATATTAGCGGAACTGGGGGAAAAATATTAGCCGCTCGATTGACACGATTTAAGCTCAATTACAATAACTTGTCTCTGTCGCTGATAGAAAACTTCAGTCTGATGAGTTTCTTGCAAAAACAACTCAACCGAGCATGCTTCACCTGAGACAAGGCTTGTCTGCCGTAACTGTGGGTAGATTTGCAAATGTGGCGTATTATGGTACAATAAATCCATGCTCCGGTGGTGGAGCTAAATTGTTTTGAAGAGGTAAATTTATGGCACGAGTTACAGTCGAGGACTGTTTGGAAGCCCTTCCCAACCGCTTTGCGCTCGTCATTCTGGGCTCGAAGCGTACCAAACAACTGCTCAGCGGCTACCCGCCGTTAATTGAAAAACCCAAAAACAAGGAAATCATAATTGCGTTACGGGAAATAGCGGCAGAGAAAGTAATTCCCGACAATCTTCCTAAATCGGTTATGCTTGAGAAAAAGGCCTAGTCGAATAATTTATCCGGCTTCGATTTATTCCAAAACCACGTCCCCATCGTCTCGAAATGAATGAACTTCCAGACGCTGATCTTTTAGCGGCACGACGTAAGTGTCTCTCAGGGGTTTGTTGAGTATGGCGCCGATTTTTTTCATGGGGACCGAACTTTCCCGGTAGCCGTTATCGTAAAGCACCTTTTTTACGGTAGAGAGATTCACGTCATTTTTATTATACGGGTTGGGATGGATGAGAAGCAGCTTGTTGCGTATTTCGACGCGCCGGTAAACCAGCTTAACGGGTACCCACTGTCGTAGCTTCACTAAATGAGGTTTATCCAAGGCCTTATAATAAGAAGGAGTTCGGAGCGGTTCTTGAGTTCCCGCGAGCACCATTATAGTCCATGAGAGTTTGATAGCTTCATCGGAAAACATGCGTATGCACCCGTGGCTCATGGTTTTGCCGACGCTTTCCGGCTTATTGGTACCGTGTATAAGGAATAAGCCCTTGCCTCTCAGCTTCATCTTGACCGGCCCCAGAGGGTTCTTCGGCCCGGGCCGAGCGGCTCCGCCTTGGGCCCACGACGACGACGGTCCAAACCACCAGGGGTTCCATTCCACGCGATCGACGAAATAATTACGCCTCGGGGATGGGTAATACGGCATGCCCACTCCGATCAGATAACTTCTCATAAGGTGACTGTTGTAAAAAAGGTCCAGTCTGAATGCCGGAATGTTCATCTCGATGGACAAGGGACTGATCGCCGGAGCTTCCACTTTTTGCCGACGAGCCGCCACCTGGAAGGCCAATAAAATCACCATTGCTGTCAGCAATATTGCCTTTTGCCACTTCCACCTCATATTTCTTCACCTTTCAAATTGGGATACATATCCCACAATCTTACTTTCTTTTGGAAAAAAGAAAGTAAGCAAAGAAAACCTACTTACCGCTCAC
>CAZDAF010000220.1:0-6657 GCA_964503115.1 uncultured bacterium | reverse complement strand
ATTCTCGTGTGGCTTGTGACAATCTCCGAAAGGCTTAAAAAAAAGGAGAGTCGCCAATGACTACGGCGGGTTGGACACTGTTGATAATTTCCTGGGGCGCGGTGGTGACACTTAACGTCTTTTGTATACGGAAGATGATCAAGCTTGATACCCAAAAAAAGGACTGAGGATTGAAACACACCTTATCAATAACACTAGTTGTGGCATTGGCGTGTTTGGCGGTTTCGGCTTGCGGCGCAAAGTGCGAACGCACCGAGTTGATCAAGTTCGCAAAAATCGTCGAATCCACAAAACCACAGGCAAATCGGTTGATAAACCGGTTCAATGCATTGCAAAAACTTAAAAACGGTTCCAAGGATATGCGTAAACTCGCGGAAGATATGGCTCAACTGGTGGTGGATATGGATTCCTTTCTTCAGCCCGTCAAGGAGATGAAACCTAAATCCAAAGATGTGCAAAAGCTGCGCAATGAATATCTTCTCATCTGGACCTCCCTTCAGGACGCCATGAAAATGGCGCTGGAGGTGCTCATAACGCGCGACCCGAGGCTGGCGGCGACATTGCAAGACAGGATGATGGAAAAGAACAACGCTTACTTCTCCAACTTGCAGCGCTTCAATTCGGATTACTCGATAATAATGCGCCGGTACGGCATAACGCCCGATGAAGTCGGCATAACTCCACGCAGGCCGGTAGTGATTCCTTTCTCTCCTTCCGCTTCACCCTGAATATTGCGGGGACGGGTTTTGATTCTCCTCTGTCGGCCGAATAACTGATATAAACGTCATTTTGGATTGTCACCCAGTAGGAGAACGGACAGGAATGTTCGCTCCCAAGAACGTTTCAGGTCATGTCCTGAGCTTGACAACCGGGAAGAGAGGGCGCAAACACAGAAAAATCGCTCAATTTAGGCGATAAATTCCCGGCGATTTATAATTAACCGGCCCGATTTTCTTCCTTCTTGTGCATAATGGGGACCGATATCGAAAAAGTTGTCCCGACTCCTTCTTTGCTGTCCGCCTGGATATCTCCGCCGGTGTCTATGCCTTCACGTCGGCGCAGAATATGGGTGGCATGGCGGGGTAGGTGAGAGAGAAGTCCTTTCCTAATGTTTCTGCGGCCATATCGAGTGCCGCTTCGACCGTAGCGGCGTTTTCGATACCCAGCCGGTCGGTAACCCGCTTATCGACCGCTCCCACTGCAATAATGCGGGAAAGGTTTCTCATAGCCATGGTTCCCCAGCACCATACGTACAGCGGATGAACTCCGTGGTAGGCGTAATGATGCCGGTAAAGCTGAATGTATTCGGGCCTTTTTGCGAAGTCCATCTCGAAGCGCTCTTCGATTTCACCGGGGTCTCCGGTTTGAGGAAGGACCTTTTCGTAAAACTCGACATAAGACGGATGGTGCTTTTTATGGAAGCCGGGCAGGAACGGGTTCATGACTATCAATACCCCGTCGCGCCTCACAAGCGGCATGCGCCGGTGCATGTTGTATACGTAACCCAGGGCCATGTTCATCGCCAGGATGGGGTTTATCCGAGAGAAGCTCGAATAGGGAGAGATATTGGGCAGCGCAAGAAACAATGCGTCCGATTGGCCCCGAACCGTAACGTTATGATGCGCATCGACCGCTTCGAGGGTTAACGGATGCACATCGTCAATGCGGCCGGCGTGTACCGCGACGGGCTCGTACCGGCTGCGGAACGAGCCGGTGATAAGTCGCTTTAAGCCGGTGGGAAGCATGCTGGAGAGACGCAACGGCAAAGGAACCCCGGCCGGTTTATCACCACTATCGATACTCAATAATCGCCCAACGAGCGATCCCCAGAGGCGGTTGTTGATAACGGTTTCGATGGTGAAGATATTGGAGTTTTGGGAAAGGACTTTTCCCATTTCGGCCAGAATGTCGTGAAAACGGCTGCGATGCGGATCCATGACCGAGCCTTGCTCGAGCGCCTTGCTGTTGTGGTGCTCGCGTATGCTGTTGAACGTCCCCAATCCGACGAGAATGGATTTCCAGCCGCCGTTCATAGCAGTCCAGTTGATATTCACGTATATTACCAGGTCGGAATCTTTGACAAGCCGGTTGACCTCGACGGGCCTGCCGTCCTCGGTCAACCCGAGTTCACACACCCCATCGGGATCCTCGGCGTCGTGGTTGGTGATTCGTGACGGGCCCATTTCGGCCCATACCTTCTGGCCGAGCAGATGCTTCAGTTCTCCCGAAGTCCATTTGCGGTGAAGGCCTACTGCGCATACAAGCCGAATTTTGTCTTTCGATACTCCCGCCCGGAATAATTCCTCGAGCGCGACTTCGACAGCCCTTCCACGCAGATCGCGAGCCATCGGAGGCAACGGAAGACACGGGTCGTCGAAGGCGATGGTGATTTTCGAGTTCGGGCCGACAAGTTTGGAGAGAGACTCGCATCCGAAGGGGTTGTGAAGCGCTTCCCGGACGGCTCCTTCATAATCCTCAATGCCGTCGGCGGGCGCCGGAGGGGTTATCACGCGGGTTGAGTCCGGCAACGTCACCGTTACGATGTCATCCCCGTAAAACACCTTTCTTATCATTCGATCTTTTCCCGGTTATAGAAAGGGCGGACCACAGGTCCGCCCCTACTTCCAAGCGGTCGGCCCATACTTACGGAATTTCGTAATGGAATCCCATGTCTACAGTGCCTGAGTCCGGTACGCCGTCCGTGCGCGTGGTTCTGCCACTCAGTCCGAGGTTCTCCGCCGTGTCGCTGCCGGCATCAATGCATGGGCTGTCGGATGCTTGCCCCGCATCATCTTCACTCAAGTAAAACCCGTTAACAAACAACGGATCAACGTCGATATTGCCGGCACCGGCATGACCGCCCATGATGTCGCTGTAGATGATGGTTGTAGCGGAATCGCCGTCATCATAGATTTCATTATAATCTTTATGCGCATAGTCACCATAGAGTATACTGTCACTGATGCTTGGATAGGAGTAGTAGTAGTTGGCGAGTGCTCCGCCATAGTAGTAGGCGTAGTTATCGGTAAAGGTGCTGTTGCCGATTGTGGGATCTGACTCCCAATTGTAAATCGCGCCGCCGTAAAAATAAGTGCTGTTTTCGTAAAACAGACTATTGCTGATCGTGGGGTTCGAGTAATAGTTGTACATCGCGCCGCCGGTATCATTAGACCCGTTGTAGTAGAAAATGCTGTTGCTTATTGTGGAGTCTGAGTCATCGTTAGCTATGGCGCCGCCATCACTATAGGCATAGTTGTAGTCAAAAATGCTGTCGCTGATTGTGGAGCCTGAGTCATCGTTAGCTATGGCGCCGCCATCTCTATAGGCATAGTTGTAGTCAAAAATGCTGTCGCTGATTATGGCGTCCGTGTCTCTGTTGTAAATCGCGCCGCCATTATAGGCGTAGTTATGATAAAAGTAGCTGTCGCTTATTGTGGGTGAGGAGTAATAATAGTTCATCATTCCCCCGCCATTATAGGCGTAGTTATGATAAAAGTAGCTGTCGCTTATTATGGGTGAGGAGTAGTAATTGTGCATCCCGCCGCCGTTATCGTTGCTACTGTTATCATAAAAGACGCTGTTGCTTATCACGGTCGAGGATATCCCGTAGTTGGACATTCCCCCGCCATTTATGTAAGCATAGTTGTAATAGAACGTGCAGTTATCCACCGTCAGGTCGGTCGTGTGGTAGTTCATCATTCCGGCACCCGATTGCGAAGGTGATGCGGCATCGGAGTAACCGTGCTTTACAAAGAAGCCGTCAATCCCGACGTTCGTGACGTTGTCCGCCAGGATGACGTTATTGCTTATGTTATTACCGTCGAGTATGGTTGGAAGAGCAGTCGGATCGCCCCGGTCGGCCAGGCTGGTTTCCGTCCCGTCGAAGCCGCCGAATACCCTAACGCCATCTTTCATGGTAAGAAGCGGATCGGTAGATCCTGACGTGTACGTTCCTGTCTTAACGAAGATCACGTCTCCGCTCGAAGCCAGGTCAACAGCGCCCTGTACGGTAAAGCATGCATCCGACCATAATTGGCACCCCACATCGTCATTGTTGCCGTCAACAAAATAGATATCCCCATTTACGTTGATGGTTATATTCTGAGATACGGACCCGCCATCGCCGTCCGTAACCACGACATCGACGGTGCACGTCTCGCCACCGGTAGCGGAAAGGTCGGAAGCAAAGCTTATGTTACAGTCCGCTGCGCCCGCGCCGGATCCGGTTACGTTGACCGCGAACGAGCAGGTGTTATTGGCTGCGCTGCAATCGATATAACCGGGGTTTCCGGCTGCCGCGTCGGGTAAATCATCGTCAAGCGCCGATGCGCTTATTGAGTCATACGATTCATACAAGTCGATTGTTATGTCGGACGGAGCGGGTCCCGACCAGTATGGATTCTGGTTGACCTCGTTGATGTTAACGGTGTCGGAGTCCGTGATGGCTGCGTTTTCAGTCAACTCTACACCAGCCGTGCAGCTTCCGGGACCCTCGGCCTCGGTCGGCGTGTACGAATAGATACCACCGGCGAGCGTGCCGTTGCAGTCGTCGGAACCGCCTTTTACCGCGGTGCCACCCTGCTCCGTCACGGTGCACTGAATGGTCGCTAACTCGTCCACCGGATTAGGACCGGGGTTCGAGCAGTCTATTGCAACGCTCTGCTCGACCGTGATCGTGATGTTTTGCACTGCCGTTCCAGCATCTCCGTCAGTGGCGATGATGTCCACAGTGCACACCTCAGCGTTGCCCGCAGTGAAGCTCACGGTGCACGCCGCCGCTCCGGCGCCGCTGCCGCTCGCATTAACCACGAAACCGCAGGTGTTGTTCGCAGTGCTGCAAGAATCGATGTAGCCGGGATCGCCGGCGCTACCGTTGGGCTCATCGTCGTCGGCCGCAGCGCCGTTGACCTGGTTATAAACAGCTCCGCCGTCTAACGTGATGTCAGAAGGCGCCGTCGTCCAGTACGGATTCTGGTTGGCCTCGTTCAGCGTCAGGCTGACGTTCTGCACCGCAGGTGCGCCAAGGCCGTCCTGAATGTTGATGTCGTACGAACAGCTACCGGGCGCGTCCGCTTCGCCAAGACCGGCGGCGGCGGATGTGTCGCAACCGCTGACCACAAGCCACGCTCCGCACGTGTTGTTCGTTATGTTTACGCAGCTTACATATCCGGGATCTCCGGCAGCCGCATCGGGAAGGTCGTCATCGTCAAACGTCGGTGCGTATGCAAATGCCACACCCTCCGTCGCATCCGTCGGAGCCGCTGATGTGAAGTACGGATTCTGGTCGGCCTCGTTGATGGTTACCGTGTCGCTATCCTTGACGGAATTGTCCGCATCGTTCATAACCGCCGCTACGCAACTCCCGGGACCTTCCGCCTCGGTCGGCGTGTACTCATAGTTGGTTCCGACTATCGAGCCGCCGCAGTCGTCCACGCCACCGTCCACCACCGCATTGCCGCACGCAGCCGTCACAGGACACGACAATAACGTAAGCTCGTTTACGCTTGCCGGGCAAACGATTGACACGGTCTGAGGATTAACGGTAACTGTGATATTCTGCACTGCCTGCGCGCCATAGCCGTCCTCGGCGATTACATCAACATTACAGGTCTCTGCGCCGTTGTCCGTAAATTGCAGATGACATGTAGCCGCACCCGCTCCACCACCGGTTGCCGTGATACCAAACGAGCAGGTGTTGTTCGCAACACTGCAAGCCAGAAGACCGGGATCACCAGCCGCCGCATTGGGCAGGTCGGCGTCAGTCGCATCGCCGTTGTCGGCGTCGTAGCCCACGCCGGCACATATCACAATGTCACTCGGCGCCGTAGTCCATGATGGATTTTGGTTATCCTCGAGAATGTCTATAACTCCGGAGTCTTTCTCGGTAGTATCTTCAACCTTTTCTATCGCTGCAGTGCAACTACCCGGCCCGTCAACTTCGCCGGGGGTGTATTCATAGTAATCCCCGTTGATCGCACCGCCGCATGTGTCGGCGAGTGCGTCTATTTGCGCGGTGCTGTTGACGGCAACGACTGTGCACTGAATCAGGTTGCCTTCCGATACAGGGTTCGGGCCGGGGTCCGAGCAGTCGATACCGAAAGGAGGTTTTCTCACCTCGATGGCGATTCGCTCCGATACCCGGGCGGAATAACCGTCCTCAGCAACGACATCAACGGCGCAGTTTTCGGGAACGGTCCCGGCAGTGAAACTCACGTTGCATGCAGCGGAACCGGCGCCACTGCCGGTAACCCTCACCACAAACGAGCAAGTGCTGTTGGCGGCGCTACACTCGACATACCCCGGATCATCATCATTTGAGTTAGGCTCGTTGATGTCGATGGCCTCGCCGTTGGTCGCGTTGTATGTCTCATCCGTAAATACGGCCACATCTGTGGGTACGGCCATCCAAGCGGGAGCAATGTTGAATATTCCGGATACATTATCGCAAGCTGAAATTGAAATGGCCATCACAAATGCGATGCCCCATAACACCGATAATTTTAACACTTTTATTTTCATTGATTGCTCCTTTCTTAGTGCAGAAATAATATTAGGATTATACTTATAACAAGTGGCCACGTCAATTCATCCCGCCTTAGAGGTCCCTGATTCCCGGTTAATGTAAGTGAAAAAGCACCAACTGGGTGTAATACTTAT
>CAZDAF010000219.1:0-6673 GCA_964503115.1 uncultured bacterium | reverse complement strand
TCGATCTCCCGGTGTCGGTGAGAATGGCAGTTGATATTGATGGCGACGGGTAGCGATGCAATGTGGCACGGTTGGGCGAGCACGTGCACCGCAAGCGCCGTCACCCGACCGCCGTAGCCCATCGGGCCGACGCCGGTGTTGTTTATTTCCTCAAGCAGCGCAATTTCGAGATCCTTGATTTCGGGGTCGGCGGAAAATTGCCCCAGCGGTCTCAGCAGAGCTTTCTTGGCCAGGTAGGCGGTTCGCTCGAAGGTACCGCCTATGCCGACTCCGACGACCAGCGGCGGGCAGGGATTGCCGCCCGATTCTAGTATCCTTACCCGTATGAATTCCTTGATGCCCGCGATTCCCTGGCTGGGCTTGAGCACGGTAACCCGACTCATATTCTCGCTGCCGCCGCCTTTTGCCGCCAAACGTATGACGAGTTTATCGCCGGGCACGATTTCCGTGTGGACGACCGCGGGAGTGTTGTCTCCTGTGTTTTTTCGGGACAGGCAGTCGCACGCGCTTTTTCGGAGGTAACCGTCGTTGTAGCCTTGTCGCACACCTTCGTTTATGGCCTCGATCAGGTCGCCTTCGATGTGGACGTTACCGCCTATCTCGACAAAGGCCACCGCCAGTCCGGTATCCTGGCACAGTGGCAACCTTTGGCGCCGTGCGAGCTGCGCGTTTTCTATAAGTTGGTCGAGCACCTCGATGCCCATCGGGCTTTGCTCGATCTCGCGGGCTTTTTTGATCGCGTCGAGTACGTCGTCGGGAAGCTCGACGCACATGGATATCGACATATCGCGTACGACTTCGACGATTTTATCGGCGGGTATGGTTCTTATCTTCACTTGAGATTTTTCACCAGTTTTCGGACATGCTCGACGCTTTTGGCAAATGCTTTTTTCTCTGCCGCATTAAGAGGCAATTCGATGACTTTTTCCATGCCGCCTGCGCCGATCATCACGGGCACTCCGACGAACAGTCCCCTGACGCCGTATTCGCCTTCGAGATACGCCGCGCATGGCAGGATGCGTTTTTCATCCCTCAAATACGCCTCAGCCATCTCGATAGCGCTCATAGCCGGTGAGTAGAAAGCGCTGCCGGTCTTTAGCAGCGAGACTATCTCGCCCCCGGCGCCACGGGTGCGATCTACAATGCGCTTGATGGCTTTTTTATCCAGGAAGTGAGATATCGGAACTCCCGCAACGGTGGCGAACCTCGGCAACGGCACCATCGAGTCGCCGTGACCGCCCAGAACTATCGCATAAACGTCCTTTACGCTTACCCCCAACTCCATGGCTATGAATGCCCTGAAACGGGTGCTGTCGAGCACGCCCGCCATGCCGACGACCCGGTTTCCGGGAAAGCCGGTAATCTTTTTGAACAGAGTCACCATCACATCCAGCGGATTGGAAATGATGACGACGAAAGCTTTGGGCGCATGTCGCTTGACCTTTGGCGCCACGGAGCGCATGATGCGGCTGTTGACCTCGAGGAGATCGTCACGGCTCATGCCCGGCTTGCGAGGCACGCCCGCGGTAATGATGACCACGGCAGCGCCCTTTATATCCCTGTAATCGGATGTACCTGTAACCTCGCAGTCGCTTTGCAGCAAGGGCCTTCCTTCGGCGAGATCGAGCGCTTTGCCTTTGACCAACCCCTCCGCCTGTTTAATATCGAGTAAAACGGCATCGCCCAGGCGTCGTTCGACGATAAGGTGCGCCATCGTACCGCCGATGGCTCCACCGCCTATCAATGCAATTTTATTTTTTGGCATAGGCATCTCCTTTAAAAACTTCGGTTGGAGCTTCCAGGGGTGCAATTAATGTTTCAAAGATGTGGGAATCCTCATGGGTCTTTATTACAAAGCTTTTTTTATTTTGGGCTAATGTAGAAAAAGGTCCATCGGTTGTCAACTAATGCGAATTTAGCGATCTGATGACCTTTATTTATGCGGCATTAAGGGCAGGTCCGCATCGGTGAAGGCGCGGCGAATCGTATCGACGGTCTCGGCTTTTGGCGGATTGAGTTCGGCCAACGGGTAAGGCATTCCCATATCGGCGTATTTATGTCTGCCCAGTTGGTGGAAGGGCAGTAAGTCCACCCTTTCCAATCCGTCTAATTTTTTAAGGAAATCGATTATGGTGCGCACGTTGGCATCGTCGTCGGTGTACCCGGTAACTATTGGAAATCGGATCCACAGCGGCTTGCCCGAGCGTGAAGCGATTTTGAGATTGTACAGTAGAGGAGCCAACGGGTAGCCTATAACCTCGAGGTGGCGCTGCTCGTCCATGATCTTAATGTCGTACAATACGAGGTCGGCATGTTCGATTACTTGTTCGAATTTCGCAGCCGCGATAGCGCCTGAGGTGTCGAGAGCGGTGCGTATGCCACGCGCTTTACATTCGCTGAAGAATTTTTTTACGAAGTCCGCTTGCATCGCCGCCTCTCCACCGGAAGCCGTCACCCCTCCATCGTCGCCGTAGAAAGCCCTGTCGCGGGATACTTCCTCGATGAGTTCATTGACCGACACCTTGCGGCCTATGATTTCCCTGGCTCCGGTAGGGCATGCCGATGCGCAATCGCCGCAAGCTTTGCATCGAGTGTCCGTGCCGGGCGGCGGCGCGCCTATCGCGCAAACTTTCGCGCATTCGCCACACTCGATGCACCGATGCGGATGGAAGGCCAATTGAGGTCGAGGCAGCAACCCTTCCGGGTTGTGGCACCACGGACATCGCAATGTACAACCCTTGAAAAATACGGTGGTGCGTATGCCGGGACCGTCTTCGGTGCTAAAGCGCTGGATGTTTGATATTAGGGCGGTAAGGTCGGACATTGCTTGTGATTATCTCCGAGCGTTGACGGGTTGATCGAGGGTTTTAACGTTAGGGAACGTACTCTTCGATTTCTTCTTCGTAATCGGAAGGTGGCGGCACGTTTGCTCTGCGCTCTTTTAGTTCGGTGTCCAGAAGTACGAGATCCTTCAGGAAATCTTTCTGCTTTGAATCGAGTTTGTTCGCCGGTATGTTCATCAGCACCACGTTAAGGACTATCTCGCGAGTGGCGTCATCACCCTCGTAGAACAGGCGTTTCAGCAGTTTTAAGTGTGTGGTTTTTATCCCTATTGTTTCGGGCCAAATCCATGTGCCGGTCCAGATGTAGGTTCTACTGCTCCGGAATTGGTCGGGATTCGCTCGATAAAGTTCGGCCAGTTTTTCGATGGCTTCTTGCGCTTTCGTATTCGACCATGTGGGTCGTCTGATCGGAACGAGCCGCTCCGAAGAGGGTTTGGGGCCGCAAGCCGAAAAAAATAAAGTCAATCCCATAACGGTGATTACAGCGCGAACCTTGCTATTCATTGCCTTTTCCCTTCCATAAATAATGCTTTCTTTCTACATAGATACACTAAAATTCGCCTTTTTTCAATGGACGAAAAGCGCATACCGCCCCATGCGGCGGGAAATGGCGATTAAAAAAAATTCGATTTTATTGCGGTTGCCCCTTTACAAAACTTCATTTATTTGCTACATAATTTCTCAAAGTCATGATTTAAACATAAAGGGAGGTTGGAAATGACGAAAGCTGAATTGATCGAGGCAGTACTCAAAAGCGCAAAGGGAGTAGACCTTTCCAAAAAGGCGACAGGGGAGATTCTCGACGCTACATTCGCGGAGATCCGAAAGGCCATCAAAAAGGAGAAGCGGTTCTCCTATCCCGACTTCGGAACTTTCACAGTGAAGTCCCGGAAGGCGCGCATGGGCAGAAACCCGCAGACCGGCGAGACGATCAAGATTAAAGCCAGCAAGTCTGTGGGATTCAAGGCTGCGCCTACATTCAAGAAATCGCTCTAGTCGATTATTAAATAACCCGCCGGCGGGTTTTTAATCCGGGGGCTTGGGGAGAGGGTGTCCGTGAAGGGTGGAGAAGGGTAAATCCGCCCTTCATGTTTACCTGATATGCGACTTAATATTTTCCTGGAACGAATTGCAATCCGGGCGAAGCGTTGAGCCGTGAGGGTGGGGTGAAAGTATGTATGTACGGGATTATTCTTGGGCCGCGGGAGGATTTTATCCGGTAAAATCTTCCGAAGTCGACCGCATGATATCGCACTTCACGGAAGGGTCGGTTCCAGGGCTTGAGGAAGTGGACAAATTGGTCGGCGCGGTGGCGCCTCATGCAGGGTGGGTATATAGCGGTCCGACTGCCGGGAAAGTGTTTGGGGCGCTCAGGGATTACTCGAAGCCCAAACTTGCCGTTTGTTTCGGTGCGGTGCATATCATGGGAGTACATCGCGCCACTATCCTTGCCAAGGGCGAGTGGAGAACTCCCTTGGGAAATATTCCAATAGACAAGTCGGCAGCCGAGGAAATTATGGACGTGCTCGGCGATCAGGTCGAGGAATCTACCGGTTCGCACGAGGAAGAACATTCCCTCGAGGTAATAATGCCTTTTTTGAAGAAGTGTTTCCCCGATATAGAAGCGGTTCCGATCATGGTGCCTCCCGATCTAAAGGCGTCATCAATTGGTACGCTTATCGGCGCAAAGCTGGCGGACAGGGAAGATGTTATTATCGTGGGCAGCTCGGACATGACGCACTATGGTCCCCGGTTCGGTTTTACACCGGCAGGCACCGGCTCTGAAGCTGTCAAGTGGGTAAAAGAGGTCAACGACCGCGGGCTGATTGACATTGTTCTGGAGATGCGGGCCGAGGATGTGGTGAAGGAGGCGTCGCAAAATAAAAGCGCATGCGGTGCCGGGGCTATAGCCGCCACAACGTCGGCATGTAAAGAAATGGGAGCTAAAAAGGGATACCTGGTCGAATACACCACCAGTTACGATGTCAGGCCGACCGACGGCGCAGAAACCTTTGTCGGGTACGCAGGCATCGTATTTGGTTAAGGACTTCCAAAAAACAGCAAGTGCGCGAGCAAGAACTTTATCAGAGTATTGACGATTTTATCGCCTACCTTAAAGTTGAAAGGCGGCTTTCACAAAATACTGTAATTGCATATTCGCAAGAACTTGCAAAGTTCGCCGAGTTCCTCGAAAAGGGTGGAATAAGCTCCCTTGGCGATGTGACCCCGTCGGATGTCACCGCTTTCCTGGCGGGTTTGCGCTCGAAGGGCCTGAAAGAAAGGTCGGTAGCCAGGTCGCTGGCGGCGCTACGCAGCTTTTTCAGGTTTCTAATCGAGGAAGGAGTACTTCAAAGCAATCCGCTTACCCTTGTGGAATCGCAAAAGGCCGGCGCGCCGTTACCCAAGGTGATGACGCCGGAGGAGGTGGACAGACTGCTGGCCGCTCCCGACAGGAAAACAAATCGCGGCCTCAGGGATGCAGCCATGCTCGAATTGCTTTATGCGAGCGGACTGAGAGTTTCAGAACTCCTCGAACTGCGCGCGGACGACTTGCATCTCGATGAGGGGTTCGTAAAAATTACGGGGAAAGGCGGCAAGGAACGTTTGATCCCCATCGGCGAATCGGCCAGGGGATGCCTCCGGCTTTACTTATCAAAAGTACGAAAGGGAGTCGAAAGCGCCGCAAGGTCGCGATACCTGTTCATATCACGCAGAGAAAGACCGTTTTCGAGACAGGGTTTCTGGAAGCTTATAAAGAACTACGCCTTTAAGGCTGGAATAAGTACTTCCGTAACGCCGCATACATTGCGTCATTCTTTTGCCACGCATATGCTGGCCAACGGAGCGGACCTCCGCGCAGTGCAGGCGATGCTGGGGCACGCGGATATATCAACCACTCAGATATACACCCACCTGGAAATGCCAAGACTGAAAAAGATAATAAAGGATTTTCATCCTCGCGGCGGGGGGAATTAGGAATTATTTTGTGAAACAGGGGAGTATTTCGAAGAAATTTCGGAGAATTTAGGATTTTTTTATAAAATGATTGCATTTTATTGCGAATTGAATTAACATAAACGCGAGGCGCAATAATTGTGCCATCTATTTTTTTGGTCAGATCGAATAATACGAAACGCGACAAGCAATGCAACCGGATTAAAAGGGAGATAAAGCAAATGGAACTTCGCATATTAAAAACCGGCGAGGAAGCAGCGCATGCAGCGGCAGCCGAAGTGGCCGAGTTGCTTCGAAAGGATCCTATCGCCATCCTGGGAGTTAGCGCCGGACACGCTTTCGTGCCCTTTTACAAGGAGCTTGTCAGATACCATACTGAAGAAGACGTATCCATGCATCGGTTCAGGACATACCAGTCGACCGAGTACCTCGGGTTGCCCGGTACTCACCCGATGAGCCATCGGTTTTTCCTGGTCGAAAACTTTTTCGAGCATGTCCCGGCGCCAAGGCGCTACCAGAAACGCCTTCCGGGCCTCCCCGTAAACATGGAAGCCACTTGCCGCAAGTTCGAGCAGCGTATAAAAAGCGTAGACGGAATGGACCTTATGGTAGTCGGTCTGGGTAAAGACGGCCAACTGGGTTTTAACGAAAAAGGGACACCGTTCGACTCCCACACAAGGCAAGTAATCCTGTCTAAAAATATGCGCGAGGAGTATGCAAGGGACTTTCCACGTGGCGCGGTGCCTCGACGAGGCATAACGATGGGAATCGGCACCATGCTTGAAGCAAGGCGTATCCTTGTGCTTGTGACCCAACCCGACAGGGCGGATGCACTTAAAAAAGTGGTTACCGGCAGGGTAAGCACCAACGTACCC
>CAZDAF010000218.1:6145-6675 GCA_964503115.1 uncultured bacterium | reverse complement strand
GTGTTGAGTGTGATTTGTACACTTCTCAGGGGTTTGAGGCGCTGTCCGGCGCGCTCAGCGGTGCAGTAAACGGGATGTGGCAAATTGACGATGCAGATCGGGGCAAGGGTGTCGTTGATTTCGCCGGTAAAACAAATTTGTGGGAGGAAAGACGGAATCTGGCGCGCGATTTTTGGGTGGATTGATTGGTATACAAACATTGGCAGTCGGCCCGTATGGCTTGCTGAAAGTAACAATGGGCCGATGTTCCCCGAATCCACATTATCAATAATGTTAGTATGCCTATCGCGGAAAAAGCACTCAAACAACATTGAAAATATACTGCAATTATGCTAACATCCGAATCGCAGGTTCATGAGACACAATACTTAATTGTTGCAAATTAAAATGGAATTTCGGGTCATTAGGGTTAAGAACCTGAAAAGAAGGAGAGTTAGATATTATCCCCCGAATCGCCGAATTGCGAATCGTGATTTCTTAATATAGTAAAAGTTACAAGAAAATGAACACTTTGATTTCTTCCGATTGTA
>CAZDAF010000218.1:0-6135 GCA_964503115.1 uncultured bacterium | reverse complement strand
AAATCCCTATCAAAAGAGACTTGCAATTGGTCTTACCAAACTGGATGTTCTGGTTGAAAAGGCGCGTGAAAATTTCTTTTTTCTCCCTGAAATAATGAAAATAAATCCTGATATTTTACATTTTCATTGGTTGAATAATTATTTTTTTTCATCAAACAAGATGAAATCTCTTGTAAAATTAATTGCGTTCAATATTCAGATCCGTGTATTAAAGTTTAAAGGAGTGAAGATCGTTTGGACTATGCATAATCTTAAGAACCATAACAACCGTTACCTTGTATTTTATTTTCTGGGTTCTTATCTTGTTGCCAGGCAGGCTGATGCTATTTTCGCGCATTGCGAAACGGCAAAAAAAATGATTGCCGACAAATTTCGCTTAAAAAACAGCGATAAAATTACCGTCATTCCTTTGGGAAATTTTATAGACGATTATCCCAATACAATAGACCGTTACTCGGCTCGCCGCGACATCGGTTTACTGGAAGATGATATGGTAATGCTTTTTCTAGGCAATATTAGATATTACAAAGGAGTGTTTGAGTTAATTGAATGCTTCAAAAATTTGTCACCGGAGACAAACTCGAAACTGGTTATTGCGGGTAATGTACCCGATGACAAGATCGACAAGACGCTTCGTACCGAAATTGCAGGATGGACTAACATCAAGTATTTCCCCGGTTTTGTGCCCGAAGAGTCGATACAAGTGTTTATGAAAGCTGCGGACGTGGTTGTTTTACCATACCGGGACATTCTTACATCTGCTGCTGTTATATTAGCGATGTCATATGGGAAAGCAATTATATCTTCGCAAATAGGATGTTTAAAAGATGTTCTTGACAGTTCAGGCGCCTTTTTGTACAAAGCCAATGATAATGAAGAGTTGTTTAGAGCGATGAATCGGGCAATAGAAAATAAGGCAAATCTGCAGAAAATGGGTGATCACAACCGAAAACTTGCCGAACAATGGAACTGGGACATTATGGCAAATATTACACATGATGTCTATCAGCAATGTTTGAATAAATAGAGATTCAAAAATTCCCCATTTATTATTAATGATCGAATCCCTTTCGGGATAAAATTCCTTTTCGGTAATAATGCTTGATTTCGGCGCATTCGGTGACGAGGTCGGCCCGGTCGATAATATCCGGTGAAGCGCCCCGGCCCGTCAGCACGATTTCGATATCCTCCGGCGCGCTATCGAGCAGGCTTATTAATTCCGACTCGTTAACGAGCCTGTAATCCACCGCGACAAGCGCCTCGTCCAGTACGAGCACATCGGCGCCGTTTTCCCGGATGATCTCTCTCGCCAGCGCCATAGCTTTTTGCGCCCATTCGATATCGACGGGGTCGGGATCGGCCTTGTTTACGAAATCCGGGCGGCCCATTTGATGAATGACAAGCCCCGGTTGAAGACGTGCTGCGCTTTCGAGTTCGCCGTAGGCTATATCGCCTTTCATGAACATGATGAATTGCACGCGAAGCCCGTGCCCGACGGCCCTTAACGCCAGCCCCAGCGCCGCCGTCGTTTTACCCTTGCCGTTACCTGTGTATATTTGAATCATTCTTTTCTTATCATAACGCTATCGATTCCAACCGCCAAGCCGCAAAAAAGGGGCTTCACTTTTTCCCTATATTGTAGTAATATATATTCGATTAAGCATTTGGGAGTTGATTATGGCCAAGTTAAAGATGGTTGAAAACGGGAACTTGAACGTTCTGATGCCGAAACTTATGAGGCTCAGGGCGTATGACATGAACATTGAAAAAAACCGCAGGACATGGGGCTGGACCGCAGGGATATCGTTTGCTTTAGGGTTTATCGGCCTTCTGGTTGCGGGATTTTCTGCGGAAGCCGGTGTCAGTACTCTCATATTTGTGGTGCCGGGGGTATTCGGGGCCGTTTCTCTGATCGCTCTTATCGTTTACCTCGTATATATGATGAGAGACCTGGATAATCGCAAGCTGGACGCGGCGACGAAGCTCGTCGAGATGATCGGCCAAGATGTTCCCCCTGCCAGGAGCATGGCCCTCTTTATCGACTTCGGGAACTATAATAAAGCCGGAAAGTTGCTTTCCAAGGAAGGCGGTTGGACTTCGGTGAGAGAAATGACCTATGAGCATCCCTGGTTTAAGTTTTCCGGCGCGCTTTACGACGGGAACAGGTTCGAGCTCGAAGTGACCCAATGCGTCAAGCGAAAAGAGAAGCCGAAACGTAAGTATACCAAGGTGAAGGAAAAGATAGTCGAAAAAGCCGTTTTAAGCCTCAAGCTGAACCCCCGATTATATCCGGCGCCGACGCAGGTTGCGGAACAGGTAACTACGGGCCACTTGCCTCACGGTATAAATGTCAGCCGCGCATTGGGGCGCGAGCGCGTGCTTAAAATCGCCGCTACGACGCCGGCGGCGGTCATCGTGACCGGCCGCTACGGCAAAACCGGAGATGAATCGAACCTGTTCGACGGCAACAAACTGTTAGGTTTGATTATCGACGCTTACGCCGGATTGCAAAAATCTCGACCCGCCGAAGGCGCCGCCCAAGCCTGATGTACAATATCGAGGAATTTACAGCCGACGAAAATCTTCTGCGTCGCCTCAAAGATTGCATTTCCAATCCGGGAGCGGACGGAGTTTTGCGCAGCGCCAAAATGAAAGTTACGCCCCGGTGCAACCTCCGCTGCCGTATGTGTTCCTATTGGCGATACGAATCCCAACCGGAAATGAGTACCGAAAGACTTTTATCGTTGATAGACGAACTCGCCGATATGGGCGTGCGTAAGATACATTTCTCCGGCGGAGAACCGCTGCTCAGGTCCGATATTTTCGATGCGATAGGCAGATGCACGGCGCGAAAAATCCGCGCAAATATCACCACCAACGGCACGATGGTGGATCATGAGAGGGCGAAGATGCTGGTAAAGTCCGGCGCAAGAAGCGTTTCGGTGAGTATCGACGGCCCGACCGCCAAAGTTCACGACCAGATCAGGGGAGTTGACGGCGCCTTCAAAAAGGCCGTCTCCGCAGTCGAGAGATTGGCGGAGGCACGCGATAAATACAGCCGCCGCAAACGTATGCGTATCAGGATCAATACGGTGTTGCAACGCGATAACTGGCGTCATTTGCCTGAAATCGTCAGACTGGCCGGAAAGCTGGGCGCTGACGAGATGCATCCGATGCCGGTCGATCCGAAAAAGCCGGCAATGCTCATCAAAAAAAGCGAAATAAAGGATTTTAACCTCTGCATAGCGCCGGAAGTCGAAACATTGCGAATTCGCCTGGGGTTTTCGACCGACCCTCTTTTGGTGTATCCCTTCGGGCAATCCAAGGACGATATAAATCACGCCCGGGAGGGCCGATACGCTTTGGGGTTTTTCGACGAACACCTTTGCTACGTGCCGTGGTTGCATCTATTTATCGCGTGGAACGGGGACGTTTATCCGTGTTGCATGACTCGCGGCAGAGTTAAGTCTTTGGGTAACCTGATCGAAAATAGTGTCGAGGAAGTTTTCACCGGAGAAGAATACTCTAGGCTGCGACGTGTATTCATACGCAATCGTCTGCCGGAATGCGCAAGATGCGACAACTTCCTGCATGAAAACCACCTTTTGGTCGAAGCACTCGAAAAGCCCTCACAGGCGGCTTGATTTTTCTTGGGTAGGATATGAACGAAAAAAAAGAGGCGGCCTTTTCGGGGCCGCCGTTTTTTCCTGGTAAAGGAGGTTTGAGAAAAAAGGAGAAATGCGGTTTTTTACATTTCATAAATTAAGAGTGCCGTTATTCCGATAAAGTTTCATCTGTTGAGAAAATTTTTTCTTAACAAAGCGATAAAACGCTGTAAAATCAAGTAGATACGTTAGAATTATTTTTGGAGACATCGTTTATCCACAATTTATCCACAGGAAAAGGGCGAAAATTTCGTGCCAACTGCCGATGAATCATATTCATATCCCAGGCCGATATTGATAAAATCACCGCTTGAGACTAATGCTTGACACGAGCAAGCCAAAGATTAACATCAATGCGTCTGTTGAGGTGAGAGTCAATGAGCAAATATCTATGGATAACCGTATTGATTGCGGCTGTTGCGACGAGCGCTTTAGGGTGGGCGCATAGTAAAAATACCACCGAGGAAATATTGGCCCTGATTCCATGGCCAGCTGAGGTCAAACGGGGTAGGGGAGAGTATGTGATAGGTAAGCAAACCCGCCTGATATCGAGTCCCCTCGCCGGGGAAGTGGCCGAAATGCTGAAGGCTGATTTCTTCAGTCGTTTCGGTATCACGCTATCGGTGGAATCGAGCGAAAATCTTGCGGGATGGACTTTGGTCGTTCGAAACTCGAAAGCGCCTTTTCCTCCGATGCCTTTGCCTCCCGAAGACGATGAATCTTACGAAATGCTCATCACTCCCGATGCGGTGGTTATAAGTTCGCACGACCGTGCGGGATTATATTGGGGCACGCGCACTTTGTTGCAGCTATTGCGTGCTAAAGGCGAAGAATGGGTCCTCCCGGCGGTTGCCATTCGAGACCGGCCTCGATTTCCCCGAAGAAACTTGCTCGTCGATCCCGCGCGGAATTTCATATCCCCGGCTTACTTAAAGCGCACCGTGGATTTATTGGCCGATCATAAATATAACGTGCTGCACCTCCACCTGACGGATGATCAGGGATGGCGCTTCGATAGCAATTCGTACCCGAGGCTCGGCGAAGTGGGCGGAGGGGGAGTTTATTATACGCAGGAACAACTTCGGGAACTCGTTGAATACGCCGGCAAGCGAAACATCGAGGTGCTGCCGGAAATAGATATGCCCGGGCACGTGAGCGCTATGCTCGCGGCATACCCGGAATTGTCGTGCAGCGCCAGACCCGTTGAAGTCAACCGCCGATCCGGCATTTTCCCGCACGCGCTGTGCCCCGCGAAAGAGGAGGTCTACGATTTTATAGAGGTGCTCATCGGCGAAGTGGCCGATGTGTTCCCCGGCGAATTCATCCACATCGGCTCCGACGAGCTTGTTGCTTCGGACTGGGAAAGCAGCCCCGCCTGCAAAAAGCTTATGGTCGAGAAAAACCTTCGAGGAAAAGAGGGACTGCACGCCTATTTCCTCAATCGAGTGAACAATATCATCACCAAACACGGCAAGCGTACGATAGCGTGGGGCGAGGTGACCGAGTTCGCTCCGGATGGCGTGGTCGTGCAGGCATGGCGGAAAAGGAAATACGCGGCGGTTTCGGCGCGACGCGGCCATGAAACTCTATCAAGCCCGATACTGACGACTTATCTGAATTACAGCCGGTTCATCCTGCCCCTGCGTAAATGCTATCACTTCGATCCCGTACCGCCCGATCTGGGCATGGCCGAGAAAGAATTGATACTCGGCGGTGGTGCGAATATGTGGGGAAATTACCTCAAATCGGAAAGTGAAATCGACAGGTTCCTGTTCCCTCGCTTGCCGGCATTGGCCGAAGTGTACTGGTCGCCGAAAGCCACTCGAAACTACGATCATTTCAAAAAACGCCTCGGACCGATAAGGATTAACCTCGAAAAACGCGGTGTAAAATTCGGAGATATCGGATTTACGGCCACAAAAGACACATTCAGGATGGCCGGAACACTCATTCAGGCAGGTTTGATTTCTTTTTAGAAAAATAATGTTGCGATTCGCCCGTGGCGCCCGATCTCTATATTGGTCTTATTGTTTATTAAACAGGAGTTCGGATAGGGATACGGTTTGATAGAAAGATAACAGGGCGAGGACGTTCGGAATTAACCTGCCGGCCCCCGCCCTGTCCCGCCGCGGGCGGGATTATATTTGGCCCGGCAAACACCGGCCCGGGAAGGGGGCCATGACTGAGGTGGCTCGTTCCTCAAGACCTGGCTGCGCCGCGCTTAGCTTGGCGTGGCAGGCAGAATGCTCCCGAAGACTCCGGCGCTGCCTTTATGCCTCCACAGCGAAGCAGATCCCTACATGGCTCGAAAAAGGAAGCTCCGAAAGATAATCAACCTACTTTCTCTTATTGCATTTGAAAGCAGGATGATTGAGAATCCCAGTGACTCCGGCTATAATATTTTTTGGGAGGTAAAAAATAAAGCGCTTTTTTGCTCTAGAATATTGGAGGGACGATGAGTGGTTTGTGG
>CAZDAF010000217.1:0-6713 GCA_964503115.1 uncultured bacterium | reverse complement strand
TTTGATTTTCGACGTGGACGGAACTCTCGTTAACGTCGAGGAACGGTTCTATCACTGTTACAATAAAACACTCACTAAATTCGGAATCGATTCGCTGGACCGCGATACTTACGAGGACAAGCGGCGTCGCGGAGTATTAAGCGATCCGATTTCGGATGATGACGAGGTACTGGCGAGGTTTTGGCTCGACTTTATCGATTCTTTTTCTTATGCAGATGTTGAAGATCTGGGCAGCCCGTTTCCTGGAGTATTGGAAGCGCTCGATGAACTCGAAGCGCGCGGGTACAAAATGGCGATAGTTACCGGCAGAACCAGCGTTTCGGGGCGCGTAATCAAGGAGCTTCACGGCATGGGGATCGATGGTTATTTCCAGCTCGTCCTTACAAACGAGGATGGAATAGAGGGCCTGAATAAGGCATCGAAACTGATCGAATGCGCTCAAAAACTGGGGTTCTCTCCGGCCGAGTGCGCATACACGGGGGATTGGGAAGAGGACATCAAAAGCGCTCGGGAGGCGGGTATCGGTCTGGTGGTGGCCGTGCTGACCGGTGGGGAAGGAAAAGAATCGCTGGAAAAAACCGACCCGGACGTCATCCTCGGCGGTGTGGCCGAATTGCCCGGGTTCTTGTCCGCTCGCAGTTTCTCTTGAATACCGTGGCTATGCCTGCCGCAACGTCTCTGAGTCGGCAAAAACATATATACATAGGCGTTATTTCAGAAAGTAAATGAGCAATGCCTTTTTCAATTGCCCTATAAGGTTGACAAATCATTCCTCATATCGTAAATTTCTGTTAAAAATAAGTGCAGAGATCGGCTGCATGGGAAAAAATATTCGGTGAAGATCACCTTGAATTTCAATAAAACCAATCAATTTACTTTCATATTGATCGCTTGTGTAATAAGCGGAAAAAATAGCGAGGTAAAAAAATGACTGAAAACGCTGAACGTTATTATTTTTGGGGCCATCCAAAACAGAACGTGCCGACTCGAGCCGAAGCGGCAAGGCTGGCGGAAATGATAGCCGAGGTATCGAAGCGTATCTCGAACCCGCAACTCGGTTGGGCGCCTGCGGCGGACTTTCGAGGGGATATCGCCCGCGCCTTCCAGGGAAGCCGGGCGGTGCTCGGCACCCAGGTTGTCGGCTGGGCGCCTACCGGGAATTATACCGGTGGGATAAGTCCGCTTGCTCTCAAGGAAGACGGAGTGCATTTCGCCATACTCCACCATATTGACCGGTTAAGTTTCGGTGAAGAAGCAAAACACCTCAACAGGCAGATAATGATGTGTTGCAACAACGGCATCAAGCCGGTCATATGCCTTGGGCCTCAAAAAGGCCGCGAGTTGACCGAGACCGTCATCCTGGGAGCGCTACGCATAGCGTTGCACGGCGTGGATATCCATTCGCTCAATAAAAACGGCGTTATTTTCGCTTACGAGGCCGGATCGGTTACAGGGATCGACTTTTTGCCCGACTTGGGGGAAGTCGCCGAAGGACTCAACTTGATTTCAAATATAGTCGAGGAAGATTACCCCAACCTTGAAAATTACATGCTCTTTTACTCCGGCAGCCTGACGAGGACGACTCTGCCGCAACTTAAGGATCTGAAGGAGAAGAATCCTCGCTTTTCGGGGTTTTTGGTAGATTCTCCCAGCGCCGGCGAGGAGTTTCTCGAAATAGCAAAGAACTGGGCCAGCGAATTGCCGGAGCTCGAAACGCCGCTGGCTCCCGAGCCGGAAGCCACCCGGAAGAGAGAAATCCCCGAAATACGCACTCCGGCAAAGCCGGTGAAAGTGATAGTCATCGGTGGAGGAGAGATAGGCAACGATTTCATCGGGGGTATCAAAAACGATTTTCATAACCTCGAAGCAGTATCCCTTGATAACAGAGGCACCAGCCGAGCCGACAGCGCCGCAAAACTGTGGAAAGACTCGTATCTGAGCCACGGGCTGTTCAGCGATGATGTGAGCATTGATGGGGATTATATATGCGTTAACACTCATCATAACAAGCAGAAAATTCTTTATCTTAATTCAACGGGAAAAATCACGGAAATTATATCGAATCTAAAGTCCCGTAACGTGGAAGCGGACATCTGCCTGGTGGCGGTTGCGAATTTGATGAAAGACCGGACGAATTTGACTCCGTTCATCGAGGCGGGTCTGGCAAAATATGTAATCACCAGCTCAAACAGCCCTGCAGCGGATATAACAATCATCCCGGGATACAACCAGGACGATTTCAATCCCGACCTGCATAAGGTTATATCCATCAGTTCATGCGGTGGTGAAGCGGGCGTGCTTATTTTATCACCGTTGGCCGATCATTACGGCAAAGATGCCTTCAAGTTCATAAGCGTTATAATGCTGCATTCCAAGACGAATACGCAGTTTGTCGCAAACAAGGGTCGAGACCCCAAAAATGAGGAAATACTCGCCAATATCGCCATTACCGACACCGGTTTCGAGAAGATCGTCGCGGCTCCGGGATTCTTCGAAAATACCATGGGCGGCGTCATGGCGTTCTCGAGCCGTATACCGACCGAAAAAACCAGCGTGGCCATAATGCTGATCGGATTGCAACCGGTTCACAACGAAGCGGTCACCAGAAAGATAATCCAGGATATTTACATCACTGCCAGCCTGGATTCGCAGTACAAGGGCATCCTGCGCTATGAGGAAAATCCTTCCGGAACGAAATACTACGTCCGGGCGAGGGAAATGACTCACATATTCGGCCCGATGGTGCAGGTGGTAAGGCCACACATACCGGGCATGGATTCATCCCACGGCGACTTCCATATACTGGGCGTGCCCTTCGCCTACGGGAACGTGCCGGGTTACGGCGAGCAATTGCGCAAGATGATGATGATCATCGGCGAAAAGATTTACGGCGCAAAAAAATAGGGCTTTACCCGCCAAAGCAGGGGAAAGCCCTGATAATATAGACCAGTAATTAAAAGCTGCTCTTACTTCTTCCTATAGTTTGCCAGTTCTTTCAGAACTTTATCCAGCAGTTCTTGTGGGTACACTTTACCGCCCAACTTAGTCCATACCTTTTTCGACGCTGTCTCAATGGTGGCCATATCTGCCGCATTCAGAGTGATGGGCTTAATCCCGAATTTCTCAAATGCCGCTATGCATTTTTTCTCGTAAGGTCTCAGATGATCCTTTATCCATATTTTTTCCTTCGTAAGTGTTTCATAGATCAATAATTCGGTAAAGTTATGAATAAGGATATCGGGGTATTTACCCCGGAATTGATCCTGTATTTTCGTTGAAAAGATTATTGCGGCGGGCGAGTAAAACAGCGGTTGTTTCACGTAATAATGGAGATTGGTATAAGCCTGCGTGCCCAGTATCCATGGCGCGGGACCGTATGTGGCGTCCACTAACCCGGTGTTAAGGGATGTTACCACTTCCGGAACCGATATGGGCGTGGGACGAATCCCCAGTTCGGCATAGGTGGCGGTCTCCACGGTACCGAACCATGTCATCATTTTTTGCTTCCTTATATCTGCGAGGTTGGTTACCTTGTTTTTCGTCCAGAGGTAGAAGAAGCCGGTGTCTATAAGCCCGGCCATTATATAACCTCTCTTCTCAAAGGCGTTATCGACGAATTTCCTGAATTTTTTCAGTATATGGTCAACTTCCTTATAGTTGTTGAATAAGGACGGTAGAGAGAATATCGCGACTTCCGGCGCCGCCTTGAAGACGCCCAGGGCCGTACACCCGCAGCCGTCAAGCTGGCCCATGTCCATCTTGCGCAGGATGTCGACATCCTCTCCCATAACGCCACCGACGTACATCTTTAAAATAACTTTCCCTTTGCTGACTTTTTTAAGGTGTGGGTTGAGTACCTTTTTCGGAAACTCCAACCACGCCGTCCCTTCCGGGGCGAGCGTTCCGATCTTTAGGGTGATGGGTTTGTCCAGCATCACCGTAGCTTTTTCCCAAAGGATACCGTGAAGAGCCTTGCCGGATAAGGAAGGAAACATTTCGGGGGCGCGTTTTAATATTTTCCCGATTTGATGCCTGGAAAATTTATATTTTTCTATATCCGAGAAAACCTGTTTCTTTACCAGATTGCGAATTTGTTCCTTGCTTACTTCGCCGCTCTTTACCATCTGGCGAAGTTTTTCAATTCTCTGTTTCTGTTCGGCGGTCGGCGTTTTATTTTGAAGCAATAATTGTGAACATTCCTTTATTAAACATTGGATCTGATCATTGCTTAGTGCCGCAGCCCTGGGATCAGTGGGAACAATAAGTGAAATAAAAACCATAGTAAAAACTAAAAATAATCCCGCGCCCGCCTTTTTAATCTTGGAACTCATGTTTACACCTCCTATAATGAAAATGGGTCAATTGTTTTACCTCCGGCGATAAATCGCAGCAAGAAAAGAGAAATGTCGGGTATGTATGTAATCAAGAGAAGGCCTATGACGGCAATGATAAAGAACGGAACGATTGATTTGACAATGTCGGGATAGGACTTGTCAAATTTCAGGGAAGAGATGAACAAGCTCATGCCCACCGGGGGGGTAATAAATCCAAGCTCGAGATTGGCCAGGAAAATGATGCCGAGATGAACGGGATCGATGCCGTATTGTTTGGCTATCGGCACTATGATCGGAACTATTACCACGCAGGCGGAGAAAATGTCCATCGAAGCTCCGACAACCAGCAGGAAGAAGTTGAGAAGGAGAAGAAAGGTAAGCTTACTTTCGACGTGTCGGTTGATCACCTCGAAGATTTTCATGGGGACTTCCTTGTCGATAAAGAAGTCCGTCAGGCCAAGCGCCATTCCCAGAATAATGACAATTGCGCCGGTCATCTTCATGCTGTCGCGAATAACCCCTCCTACCTTCTTGAGGGTCATATCCCGGGTCAGGAAAAGCTCGATTATCAGCACGTACATGGCGGCGATTGCCGCCGCTTCGGCGGCGGAAAAGAGGCCACCGACAATCCCGCCGATGATAAGAAAGGGCAGGGGTAGTTCCCAAGCGATTTCCTTGAGCGATTTTTTCACCTCCGCCCCGGAAAACTTTCTTCTTGGAGTATACTTTATACCGAAATAGCTGGTGTAAACAAGATTAAGTGCAATACGCAGGAGTCCGGGTATCAGGCCCGCGATAAACAGGTCTTCTACGTTTGTCTGTGAAATTACACCGTAGAGTATGATCGGGAGGCAGGGCATAAATAGGGTTCCCATTCCCCCGCCTATGGTGACAAGCCCCAGGGAGAATCTTTCAGGATATCCTTCCTGCATAAGGGCCGGGTAAAGAATCGCTCCGACGGCCACGATTGTGATACCCGACGCTCCGGTAAAAGCGGTGAAAATAGCGCAAGACACAAGGGCCACCAGAGATAGCCCGCCCGGCATCCATCCCAACAAGGCGTGGCTGAAATTAACGAGCCTTCTCGGGGTTTTGCTTTCGGCCAAAAGATACCCCGCGAAAACAAATAACGGGATCGCAACCAATGCAGGAGCGGTGGTGATTCTGAAAAAGTCGGTGAATAATGTGGCCGGCGGGATTTCGAGAACAAAATAGAAGGCGGCGAGGGCGATACCGCCGATAATTATAAAAAGCGGTTCGCCAAAAACCGCGAGGATAATCAGTCCTAAGACGATGTAGATCATTTCGCCTTAACCTTTCCCGCTCCCTTTTTTATATCGCCCAGATCGACAAGGAAACAGAGCAGAAATTTGAACGACATCAATATAAACCCGATGGGAAATATAAGAGTGAATATCCACTCGGGCGTATGCAGGACGTCGATGACGCTGCCCACTCCTTTTTCCACCGAGACGAACTTTACGGCGGCGAGAAAAAAGAAAAAGCAGGCCGCCGCTGCGATAAGGCAGAGCGAGACGTCGAGGTATTCATCGTAAGGTTCGGGAAGTATCCTCGAAAAGAGATCGATATGGATATGTCCCTTCTCGGAGGTGGCGATGCTTGCTCCCAGAATCGCAACCCACAGAACTCCCATCCGCACGGCGACGTCAGCCCATATAAAACTGAAAGAGAAAAAGTTTCGCGAGATCACTTGAATGAAGGCGAGAAAACACATCATCAAAAGTAAAATTACAACGCTGATGTATTCTATTTTAAGGATATAGCTTTCTATCTTCTTGAAAAATTTCATCTTTAGAAATATTTATCCTTATCCTCGATCATTCGCTTTGCCTTTGCTTTCGCAATTTCGTTGAGGAAAACCATTTCCGGGAGAATGTCCGAAGGCGTCTCCAAAACTTCGTTCAGCTCGCGTTCAAAAAGCTCCTCATCCATTATAAGTGTGGCATAGTACCTTGCATAAAACACTTTTGCAAGAAGGAATTTTTTTTCCGATGCTTTAAATGCTTTATCGAACTCGGCTTGTACCACCTCGGGGCCTCCGCCGAAAATACTGGGCAGAATGGCATAGTAAGAGCCGAAAAATACATGAGCCATGCCATAAAAATAACTGTCATCGATAGCTGAGGCCTGTTCCATTATCGCTCTTACTTTGGTGGCATTAATTACCGCCATCGGATCGTCAATCCTTAACATAATGTCCAGACCCCAGCACAACCCCGTCCAAATAAGCGCGGGCAGGTATTTCTTTCTGTTTATCAGCTTGACCGCTTCCTCGAAAGGCGTTTCGTTCTCGAGAGCATTACGGAAGCCTCGATGGCGCTTGAGCGCTCGAAGGCCGTATTCTTTGCCCTTGAGGTA
>CAZDAF010000216.1:0-6717 GCA_964503115.1 uncultured bacterium | reverse complement strand
TTTAAATTCCTCGCCCGACTCGAAAACGTGGTAGTGATATATTCTCAATGCAAATAGCTCCTATACAGTTGCTGCGATTTGGTGTAAACTTGCCGTAGGAACGTTCATATATGGCCTCATATCGTGTTGAAATGGAGACGGATCGCTTCGTAATTCTTGATATTAGCGGTCAGAGGGTCGGTTTCGAGAAGCCCTCACGAGTGCTGAGTGAGGATGATCGGGTATTTTTGGCGGAGCTTGGATCGAACGTAGCACGCTCGACCGCCGACGCGCTCGAGAAGCTCGGAGCCGGCAATATATGGAAACGCTTTCGCAGGATAGGTATTAAGGTGAATCTATGCGGCGGGATTGTGGGGTGCCGCGCAACTTTTACCGATCCGCTTGTGGTCGAGGGTATTATCGAGCATGCGCGTTCGTGGGGCGCAGAGCCGTTTGTATGCGAGGGCGATATGCGCGGGTTAGCCGTTGATAAAGGGCTTATCAAACGTCGGGGGGAGTTCGAAGAGGTGCTCGAGCGCACACAAACGCCGTTTGTAAACCTGTCCGGCAACCCGATACCATTTAGTTGCCACAGCCTCGAGAGCAGGTTGACTTTTCCTGAAGAATTGCTTGATCCTCAAACTGCGGTGGTAAGCGCGGCGGTTCCCAAAGACCACTGGGAATGCGGTATAAGCATGGCGCAGAAAAACATGTACGGCGCAATAAGCGAGCGTCGCAAAGCGTTGTTTCACCGTAGCTGGAGCCGTATAGACCGCGCGGTAGCTGCAGCGGCAAGGATACTTCGACCTGATGTGGCGGTTGTCGGAGGGCGATGGGCGGGAGCGGGATGGGGGCCGCATTTCTGCGTGCCGGTCGAATGGCGAAGGGTCGTCGTAGGTACAGACGCCTCTCGGGTTGACAAGTGCATGGCGGAAGTATATGGTTTTCCCTATAGTAAGATAGGTTATGCGGCTATAAACTCTCGCGGTGAGGATGTATCTTATAGTTTAGTTGAGGACGGGGCGAGTTGGCCGCAAGAGGCCGTACGCAAGTTGCAACGCTATGCCATGACGAACGGGCGGCGGTTGGTATGGAAGGCGATTCTGTATCCGCAGTATTTTCTGCCACATCGATTTCAACACTCCGCAGCCCCTAAGCTTGAGGATATGGCAGCGTCGTTTCATCGGCGATTTGTTGATCCTTTGGCAGGGAAATGATGAGATAGTCGTAGTGAACATTGTAACCTCTACTTGTTATAATAACGCCGCTTGGACAAGGGATTTAAATCCCTTGTCTAATCGGTTCGATGAACGGTTATATGGAAAAAATTAAATTAGAAAGGCCCGTTCTATTGACAAAGGCAATTAAATCGGATATATAGGTGTAGATCGGTGGGAAAATCATCATTGTCGCCAGTGGAACGAATCTCGTCAGCCTTTTCGAAAAAGGGGACGGTGCGAGAATGGTGGGGTTGTTTTTTGACCAGTTAAAAAGGTAAAGTTTCCTTAAGGAGGAACGTTATGGATCGCTTCGGTAAATTGGTAAAACGGGGTATTAAGGTTTTGTTTGCGATGGCAGCGGCGGGATTGTTTGTATCGGTCGCGCTGTGGGGTTGCGGTGAAAGCGCCTTAGAGGTAGGGGATGAAGTAAACGTGCCACCGCTTCCTCCAGCCGACGCCCTCATCGGATTATTCGAGAAAGTCGAAAGCTCCGATTTGACCGGCAATACATACAAGTTAAGAGATTTGCCGGAGAATGGAGTCGGGGAGCCGACAGGCTTATTTTTCGATGACCGATACCGCCTGTTTTTCTATTATAACGACGCTATCAGAATAGGCACGGTGCGGCCGGCTTCTTACTATATAACTACGGGCGCTGACGGAGTGGCCGACAGCGGGCTGGGAATTGACGATGATCAGATAAATCCCGTAGGAACCGATGGGCTGGATGGTGCGGACATCGTCGTTGGCCCCGGTCCTGATTCCGTGCTCGAAGCCTCGGCTGCCGGAAATGACGAAGTGGTTTCCGCCATTGTTCCGGGATCGGATGGAGTGCTTGATTCGGTGACATTGTGTGATGCTGCAGACTCCGTATCGAATGACGGCAACTATTGCCTGCCGGGCGATGACGGAGTTCTGGACACAATTGCCGCCGATGCTATCGGTAGGGTTATTCTCGCCGGTGTGGACCGCCAAGCCGATAGCACGGTAAATATTGGCAGCGACGATATTCAGGAAAATTCCGGGTACTTGGATGAACATAGAGACGTTGTCGTTGGACCCGGCCCCGATGGCTATCTCGCAACTTCACCGGTCGGAGACGACGAAGTGGTTTGGGCGGTGGTTCCAAGTCCCGACGGAGCCCTCCAAAGCACCTGTCATTCCGATGATTATACTTCCAATGACGGCAAATATTGCCTGCCTGCCGAGAATAGAATTCTGGACACAACTCCGGATAGCGTTGGAGAAGTTATACTCTCCGGAACGGACGACGTCGCCGACAGCGGTTTGGGCGCCGGAGAAATACAGGGCGAATTTAAGCTATGGCACAAAAACAGCGACAATTTTGGTGATGATGACTACATTACTTTTACCGGGATACCGGTGGGACGGGGAGAACCGAACAGAAAAGCTGTCGGACCGGGCGACAACGGTCTAATCGATACCGCTTGCGTATATGATGACAATACGCGCAGTATATACGACTTGACCTTTCCACCTCTTAAACTGACGAAAATAATCCGCACCGACAATACCGACGGCATATACACCGGAATGGATGGAATAGCCCAATCAGGGCTTGGAGGAGACGATGTTCAGGTGATTTTATCCGGGGAAACCGTCGCTACGGACGAAAGGGTGATATTGGTGCATGGCGGCGAAAACGGCGTCCTGGAAACGATAATAATAGGGGCTGATGATATCCAAGAAATAGAACCCGGAACCACTGATCTAGGCAAGAAAGATGTTGTTGTAAGCGCAGGTCCAAACAGTGCATTCGAGACTTGCCCACAAGGAGATGATTACATCGGTTATAAGGTAACCGATCATACCGCCTTACAAATACTTTCAGGCGATAACAAAAGGGCCGACACGGTAGCTCTGAGCGGCGACGACAGAATAGTGATTGCCGGTGGAGCCGGTGACGGCGCCAATGAGACTGTGGAATACGGCCTTGCTGAGGGTGAAAAGCAAATAGCGAGCGCTTATAATCGGGTGCCTATGACGTTTCCAATTGTGGCCGCCCGACAGGCCGGACCGGACGTAGATATTATCACTCCAAGGCGTGGTGATGACGTCGAAATGGTTTATAACTTCACTATTGGTTGGCCACTTGGCAGTGGAGCTTTAGGGGAAGCCGTTACAGTAGCGCAAGGCGATGACATCCAGGTAATACCGGTAGGATTTCCCTCCTTTGTTCCTGCTATTCCTGCATTCTTCCCCGTTATTCTTCCCGGTCCGAACGGAACCATTGAGAGTGATATAGCCACTTCCGAAACTCTCGTGATAGGTGAGTATGGACCGGCAGGCGTCATTGACGCCTTGCTTGTGGCGGCAGGCTATTCGGCGGTGGGCGCTCCGCCCGGCAACGGCATTGCTGAATCCGGCCTGGCCGGGCGTGGCATTTTGGACGTTTTCATACCCAGTACTTTAGGAGGGGGCATGTGCGCAAACGTGTTGGATAACGGCGGCATTCCGTTTGTGGACGATCCATTCACCGGCAACCCGCCCTATAGTCAGTGTATGCCCAGGACTGAAACTTGTTCTGACGACGCCCAGGTTAAGATGTACGGCGAGAGTGTAACCAGTGGCGATGTGATAATTGACTCCTGCTTCAATGAAGTCCTTGACACTACGCGTCTTGAAGGCGATAGCGAGGCCATAATAGACGGTGGGAACGGCGTCTCTGATAGCGGCATCGGAGGTGACGACGACCAGTTGATACCCGCCGGTCAAGGTCAACCCTATGCGGTGTCAATAATTGCGAGCCGTACCTCTTCCATGGGGAATGGGGCCGAGCGTACGCTGCTCGCACCGCTTGTCGGGGATGATGTCGAGGTCGATCCCGTCGAAATCAATCCGGAACTGGCAGGAGACGAAATAATCGATTCAGACGATGTGAACACCGAAGTCGACCCGGACGGCGATGGAATAGTGGAAAATTATGCCACGGTAGATGACGGTGAGTACTTCAGTTGGATTGATACGGATATTGCCATACCCACATCGGAAATCAATGTCCTGAAAGATTTTGGGATTATAGAAAGCAATTTTACCTATCACATCTTCGTAGATCCTTCCGACTCGGGCCGCCTGATAGGTTTCGTAAGCAACGGAAAGGAAATCTATCGGATTGAGAGTACCGATGGCGAGAATTGGTCGTCAACCACCGAGGCCCGGTTAGTGCTGCCATCGGGAGGCAACGGTAGCGAAAATGATCCGGTGGTCCTGGCCGGAGTAGACGGCATTTGCGATACCGCTGCCCATGAAGATGATGTCCAGGCAATATCCGTTGGAGAAGGAAGGCCTGACAGTATAGCCATTTTCGCGGGCAAAAACGGAGTTTTGGAATCGGTGTCCGGGGGCGACGACGAGATTAAATATCTTCACGAAATCGACGACGAGATTGAAGAATGCAACCCCGAAGAAGACCCGGAGTGTCTCCCGATGTTTATCCTGACCGGTGATAATGGAATCAACGAGAGCATCGCAACGGGAGATGATTGGGGAATAATACCGACGGGACAAGGTCAGCCCGACAGCGCGTGCGTCGTGGCGGGCGCCAACGGTGTGAGAGATACGGATGTTTCCATAGCCGCAGACGACAGGCCTCCCTTCCTGGATAAGAACGGCAACTCCGGTCAACTCGGGTTTTATTTGCCTGAGGCAGGTGAACCGTCTGTCGGCGAGGGAGAACCTGCCGGTTTCGACGCACTTGCGGTGACAAGCCCCTTCATCTATATCCACGAGGGCATCTGGTACATGTTCTATTCCGGATGGGGAGCGTTGAGCGAGCCGATAGGGAGAAGACCGGATGCAGATTCATGGAAAGGCGCAGGCCCTTGTATGCGCCCCGGGCTTGATCGCGATATATTTGCCGGGAATCTTTCCAACGTGGTGAACAATGATAACACACCCGGGGCGGCGGTGGCGCCTCGTATCGGCCTGGCGGTAAGTTCGGACAACGGGGAAACATGGGTAAGACAAAATACTCCTATTATTGGTTTAAGCGATGGCTGCGCCGCGTTCGGCGGTCTTTCGTTAGGTGAAGACATTGATATTCCTGAGGAGATGGGGGAGATGGACTTCGATTACTCCGGCGTCTTTAACCCCCGCGCCAGAGCCGACGAAGCGGCTGATGGTGAGCCGGTGTTCTCAATTTTTTACACGGGTCTCCAATTTAAGAGGGACAATAATGAGTTGCATCCCAACACCGGGCGTGAACGTTTTGACGGATTTAAAACCGGTGTCGGGTTGGCTAGAAGCTTTGACATCGAGACCGGCTGGGCAAAATTGACGGACTATAATCCCGTGTTCAGCGGCGCTGGATTATCAGGTGGCAATGAGACAGAAGAGACGACACTTACCTTACTTGAAATGGAAGAAGGGTACTTAGCTTATTATGCGGAGCACGATTTGGATATCGATGAAACGTACATATCGGTTGCGCACCGTTCCGGCACCATATACAGCTTGTGCATGACGATAGATCGGGTCATTCCCGGGTCGTCGCATGGCCGTGCCGTTGTGGGATTACTGCTTATATTGCTTCCCGCCGTCTTGCTGTTTACCAGAAAAGTCTGGCTCAAAACGAAAAATCGGCGCTAAAAAAAACGCCTTGTCGGGTAAATTCGGGCGGAGAGAAATTCTCCGCCCTTTTTATATGCAAGGGGAATTTATCCGCTGTCGGCGAAAGCTTTTTTGTACATCTTGATAAGCGTTTCCACTCCGGCGTTTATGGTTTTATCCGCTGTGGGTCGCATAACCGGGCATGGTATTTTCCTCAGTGTTGCGAGTGTCATATCGAGTCTCAATCCGCGTCGCTTGGCTCTTCCGCCTCGATCCAGCCAAAATCGCACCGCGCGGCTGTTGATAACGGCCTCGACGAAACGTATCGAAACGTTTTGTGGCTTGTCCAACACCTGCACGCTCATTCCGGCGTATGCGGGACCTTCCGTTCTTGCCGCCGTTGGATACTCGACCATCTGCGGCGCCAGGAGATGTTCGTTCTCGAACCTTTCCGCCTCACGCGACCAATGAAGATGCCACCATCTGATACGGCCTTCTTTCACTTCGCGTCTTTGTTCCATTATCGGCCTGTATCGATCGAGGTGCCGCTTAAGGTTCGGACATTGGTCTATATCGGGGCATGTGGTGGGCGTAAGGTACAACAGGTAAGCATCGAGTTGGGGCGGCAGCGCGAAAGGTCGCACCGAAGAAGGTTTGTAAAATGGCCGCGCGAGTTCTCGCTCGGAATCAGTGAGTTCCCCCAGTAGAGGATGATCCGTCGGCAGGAGGAAAACCGGCTCGCCGGCTTCATATTCCATCTCCTCAAAAAGCTCAGGTTGATTGTCTCGTAATTTGCGTAAAATCCTTTCGGTAAGCTCCGGCGGATTGTCAACCACTCCTTGTGAAGACCGCACGGTTTGGCCGAGCGGTATCGAGCCGGTTTCCATCTTTCGACATATAGCTTCTACGTCGCGGTCGCCGAGGTGGAAAACGCCGTCCGGGTCGAGCA
>CAZDAF010000215.1:0-6722 GCA_964503115.1 uncultured bacterium | reverse complement strand
GGGCGGTGCCTGCGAGCGCGCATAGGCTGGCTTCGCCGATAACCTCGCAAAGGTCCTCGATCAACTCGATATCGCCGTCGCGGCCCTTACCGTCGGTAATACGGTCGAGCACCTGGCCGAGTCTTCGCATACCATCGCGGCAAGTGGTGCATTTCCCGCAACTTTCCTCCTCGAGGAAATGTATGAAATACTTGGCCACATCCACCATACAAGTGTCTTCGTCCATGACGATCATGCCGCCCGAACCCATCATCGAGCCTACTTCGTCGAGGCTCTCGAAATCGACGGGCAAATCGAGGTGTTCTTCGGTAAGCACTCCCCCGGACGGCCCGCCGGTTTGAACTCCCTTGAACTTCTTCCCACCTCTTATGCCGCCGCCGATGTCGTAAACGATCTCACGAAGTGTGATGCCCATGGGTACTTCGACCAGGCCGGTGTTATTTATTTTCCCGACGAGGCTGAACACCTTTGTGCCTTTACTGCTTTTGGTGCCGATCTTCGAGAACCATCCGGCGCCCTTGCTGATGATAAGCGGGACATTGGCCCACGTTTCGACATTGTTGAGGTTCGTTGGTTGATCATACAGACCGCTTTCGACTGTGTGGATATGCTTCGCACGCGGCTCGCCGACCTTTCCCTCGAGACTCGCCATAAGCGCCGTGCTCTCGCCGCAAACGAAAGCCCCACCGCCGCGCCGTATCTCGATGTCGAAATCCAAACCGGAGCCGAGTATGTCCTTACCCAACAACCCCGCCCTTCGCGCAACGTTAATCGCCAGGTTGAGATTGTTCACCGCCAGCGGATATTCGTTCCGGACGTAAACGTACCCTTTCGGGTTGCCGCCGATGGCCTTTGCGCCGATTACCATACCCTCGATGACGCTGTGCGGGTTGCCTTCGAGTATCGATCGATCCATATATGCGCCGGGGTCGCCTTCGTCGCCGTTGCAGATGATGTAATGAACATCCCCGCCCGCGCGTCGGCAACTTTCCCACTTTCGGCCCGTGGGGAACCCGCCTCCTCCACGGCCCCTCAATCCGCTCGATTTTATCTCTTCGATGATTTGCTCAGGCTGCATATCGGATAGCGCCTTCGCAAGGGCCTCGTAGCCGCCGATGGCAAGGTAGTCATCGAGGCTTTCGGGGTTGATATGCCCGTTTTGAGCCAACAGCAACCGTACCTGCTTTTTGTAAAAGGGCACGTCCTCTTCGGTAAGCTCGCTTTCGCCCGTTATCGGGTCTTTGTAAAGCAACCGTTCGACTGCCTCACCGTTATTCATGATACTCTCAACCACTTCCGGCATATCCTCGGGCTTCAGGCCGACATAGAATATCCCCTTCGGGTGGATACTCATAAGCGGCCCCAATTCGCACAATCCACGGCATCCCGTGGGGCGAATTTCCACCTTCTGGGCAAGACCCTTCTTTTTAAGCTCTTTTTCAAGAGCTTTCCTTACGGCTCCTGCGCCCGTCGATGCGCAACTGGTGCTCGAGCAGAAACCGATCCAAGTCTTATTTGGATCGCGCTTTGCGAGTACTTTTTGCCTTCGCTCTTTTAGATCCGCGACGCTTTTTAGCTTCATCTTTCTTTTTTCCCTCGGGCTTCTCATATTTCTGGATTATTCTGCGAACACTTCGTGCGGTAATCTTGCCGTGTATGTTACCGTCGACAGTTACAACGGGCCCCAGAGCGCAAGCTCCGAGACAATTAACCGTATCAAGGCTGAATAACTTATCGGGGCTGGTACCTCCCGGCTCGCAATGCAACAGTCGGCTCAACTCGTCCACAATACGGCCCGCTCCCCGGACGTGACATGCGGTACCGGTGCATACGACGCAGTCGTGCTTGCCGCGCGGCTCGAGATAAAACGCCCGGAAAAACGTGCTCAACGCGTATATGCGATTTATCGGCACCTTGAGGCTCTTTGAAACCTCGTCCAACGCCTCGCGGGGCAAGTACCGGTACTTCGCCTGAATATCCTGCAATATACCGATAAGATCGCCGGGATCGCGTTTATGATCCCTGACTATCTGTTTTACGGTTCCGACGACTTTGGCCGCCATCAGTAACCCTCCTTCTCGCGTTTCAGGAGCTTCCGATATTCCGATCGAACGCGTTTCTGTATCTTCTTTACATCTTCTTCGGTCAGGTGAGCGTACCGGCGTTGTGGCCGCATATACTCGATAAGCGGTAAGAGTTTTTTCGGCTTCTCGGTGACTCGAATCTTGCCGTCTACTATCTCGTATAGCGGGAATGCGCCCGTTTGTACAGCCAATCTGGCGATTTGCACCGTCATACTGGGATCAAGGCGCCATCCGGTGGGACACGGGCTGAAGACATGCACGTAAGCCGGGCCCTCGACTTCCTTGGCCTTGCGAAGCTTATCCACCATATCGAAGGGATAAGCGGGAGTAACTGTAGCGACGTAAGGTATGCCGTGCGCAGCGCATATAGCCGGCATGTTCTTTTTCCATGTTTTCTGGCCGATGCTTTTCGCCCCGAAAGGGCTGGTAGTCGACCATGCGCCGTACGGGGTCGAACTCGATCGCTGTATACCGGTATTCATGTACGCCTCATTGTCCATGCAGACGTATACGAAATCATGTCCCCGCTCGAGTGCGCCGGACAGACCCTGCATTCCGATGTCGGCGGTTCCGCCGTCACCAGCCACGGCAAGTATTGTCACTCGCTCTTTCTCGGGGTAGCGGCCTTTACGCTGCAAGGCCTTAATGGCCGCCTCGATGCCCGACGCGACGCTGGCCGCCGTCTCGAAAGCCACGTGAATCCATGGCACTCGCCACGAAGTCTGCGGGTAAGTGCTCGAGGTTATCTCAACGCAACCGGTAGCGTTGCTTACGATTGTTCTCGGGCCCATGGCCTTCATTATCAGCCTTAAACTGATACCATGCCCGCAACCCAGGCATGCGCGGTGCCCCGGAGCAAAATACTCCGCCTGGGGAAGCATCCTTGCCGCATATACGTTGATGTCCATGATTACTCCCTCAACCCTATTATTTCGTAAGGGGCGGGTTCTTCCTGAAGGACCAGTTGTTGTGCGCGATCGGCGATATGCTCGAAGTCGGTCACCCAAACGTTACGGCCCGCCAGGCCGATTATGAAGTTTGCGATATAAGGAGCGCCGGAATAGCCGAAGAAAGCGCTTTTTATCTCGGAACAAAGCGGCCCGCCGGGCCCGCCGTAGCTAATAGCACGGTCGCATACCGCAATAACCTTGGCCGGCGATAATATCCTGCGAAGGTCTTCGGCGGGAAACGGTCGGAAAAGTCTGATTCGCACCAATCCCACCTTCTTGCCCTCTTTCCGCATCTTATCAACCGCCGCCCTGGCCGTGCCGCTGAGGCCGCCCATCGATACGATAATGGTTTCCGCATCGTCGGTATGGAAAGTCTCGACGGCCTTATAATGCCGTCCGAACCTCTTGCCGAAATCCTCCCAAACCTCGTCGATAATCGCCCGGCTGTTCCACGTGACTACTTCCTGGGCCTTCTTCGCCTCGGTGAACATTGCCGGGGTGCCCGCCGGCCCCATAGTCACGGGTTTGAGCGGGTTGAGCTGTATCTGAGGGTCGTACGGCGGCAGGAAATCGCCCAAATCGGCCTTTTCAATAAGCTCCACGGGCTCGATTACGTGAGTAAGCTGGAATCCGTCGAGGTTCACCATGGTCGGCAGGAGCACCCGGGAATCTTCAGCGACGCGGTACGCTATGTATACATGGTCGTGGACAGACTGACCGCTTTCGACGAAGAACATTATCCAGCCGCTGTCGCGGTTCGCCATAACGTCCGAATGATCGCCCCAAATACTTAAAGGAGCGCTCAGCGAGCGGTTGGCCACCGCCATGACGATTGGCAGACGCATATTCGATGCGATAAACACTATCTCGCTCATCAACTGCAGCCCCTGGCTGGCAGTCGATGTGAAAGTTCGAGCGCCGGCCGCCGAGGCGCCGCAACACGCCGCCATCGCAGAATGCTCACTCTCGACCATAATAAACTCGGCGTCCAGGTCGCCGTCCGCCACCATCTGGCTTAATTCCTCGACAATGTGCGTTTGTGGTGTTATCGGATATGCGCTTATTACGTCAACGTTGCAATTTTTTACCGCCTCGCTTAGCGCAAAACTAACTTCCATGCCGACTCGACGGGTCATCAGTCGGTAACCTCCTGCATGGTGATAGCGTTTGTCGGACACTCTCGAGCGCAAATACCGCAGCCTTTGCAATAGAACTCGTTCACATCAAACGCTCCGGTGCGCTGGTCTCGAATCCTTGCCATATCCGGGCAAAACACCCAGCATAGCCCGCATCTGGCGCAACGCTCGGGGTCGGTAACCGGTACCATGCTCGCCCAGTCGCCGGTTTTGTAGTATCGGGTACTGCCCGGATCGGTTACAATGCAACCTATTTCCAGTTCCTGCCATCGAGGTTTGTCGCTTTGTGCCACGGTTAGCTAGCTCCCTTTGTGATTTTTGTTTCCTTGTACGCCCGGTTCATTGCGTCGATGTTTCTCGGCGCGATTTTACCGAACCGCTTCTTGAGCGGCTCGACCAGGTCATTGGGTTTCATTACGCCGGTAGCTTTCAGTAAAGCTCCCAGCATGGTGGTGTTGGTAATCGGTCTCCCGATGGTCTCGCGAGCTATAGCGGTTGCGTCAACTATGGCTATCCTGGCATCAGTCGGCAGGTCGAGTTGTTTCTTTATTTCGGAGGGATTTTTGTGGGTGTTGATAATAATCACCCCGCCGGGTTTCAAGCCCGCCGCTACCGGTATCCCCGCCAATAACGTGGGATCGAGCACCGCCACCACGTCCGGCTCGAGTATTTCCTGTCTGACATCGATGAACTCGTCGTCGATGCGCGTGAACGCCAGTACCGGTGCGCCACGGCGTTCAGCTCCGAAAGCGGGCATCGCCTGGGCGTACTTGCCTTTCGCAATAGCCGCCAAAGCCATCATCTCCGCGCTGGTCACCGCACCCTGACCGCCACGACCGTGGAAACGAATTTCTATCATCATAAGCTCCCGTAGAAAAAATCGGAATTTCAACATTAGCATTATTCCCAACTAAATCAAGGGGGGTACACTTAACTCCGCCGGCGTTTACCGAACCGGAAAGCGGCGTTATGAACACGAGCACCCCATAAAGAAAAAAACATCTTTTTTAACTATATAGTGTTGAAAGGATGGATTTCCGATGCTAGTATCTGCTAAGCTGGAAATTCAGTTGCTTGGGTGATCGTCAAAATGGATGAAAATATGTTGCTCTTCCCGCCTGTGGAAGAAAAGGGGGATACATGAAAGTCGATTTCGATAATCCGAATCTCTTTAGCTTTGAAGACAGTTTTGCGAGCCTGGCTTATCTAAGCAAGTACAAGAAAAAAATGATCAAAAAGGTAAAGGAGTCTTACGAAGAAAACCGCCGTTTCTGCCAGGAATATCTTAAACCGCTGGCCGTCAAAATGGATCTGAAATTTCAAAAAGATCCAAACGCCACTCCCGACGAATACCTGGAATTGGCAATCAAGCATCGTCGTTTGTCCGGTTTCATTCCGAAGTTCCTGGGCGGTTCCGCCGACGGGGCTATGTGGGCGATGAATATCAACATGGAAGAGCAGAATGCGGTGGACCCCGCCTTTGGACAGGTCTTGGCCGGGCATGGGTTGGGTTTGGTCGCCATGATATTTTGTTTCAATTTAAGGATCATGGAGGATATTGCGCATAAAATCGTGGAGGGCGAACAGACCGGCAAGGCGTTCCTGATCGATTGCGCCATCACCGAGCCTGCTGCGGGTACCGACGTCGAAGAAGAGGACTTACTACCGCACGCCAAATTGGCCTGCGAAGCGCGCAGGGAAAACGGCGGCGTGGTGCTTAACGGCCGGAAATGCTTCATCAGCAGCGGGCATATCGCCGGCTCTCACATGGTACTTTCTTATTTCGACAAGCGCGATCCGGTAAAAACATTCGGCGCTTTTCTTGTGAACAACGGCACTCCCGGATTCAGCCTGGGCAGACTCGAGGAGAAAATGGGTCAAAAGGCCGGTCCGGCGAGCGAATTGGTATTCGAGGATTGTTTCGTTCCACAGGAAAATATCATCCTCGATTGCGAGGAAGTTCACGAAGAAGCCGCCATGCGCTTGTTACACTGCGTGCTGGGGGTTACTCGAGTCAGCGTCGGCGCTTTCGGCACGGGGATTGCTCGCGGCGCTTTTGAAAAAGCCCTCGAATTCGCAAAAAACTATAAATGGAAAGGTAAAACCATCATCCAGCATCAATGGGCTCAGGAGATGCTTATCGACATGCTTAAAAACGTGTATATGGCCAGAGGAATGTACCTTGAAGGCCAGCATGTTTTATTTTCATCCGAGACAATGCCGATAAGCGAAGAAATACCGGCGTTTATGGACAGTGAATGGTTTGCGAAGATTTTCAACATCTCGATATTTAAAAAGATGCGCTATTCAAAATGGATGCAACGAACAGCCGTCAATCGACTGACCGCCATGCCGGCGGCAGAGGACCAGCGGATACAATTCTTCTCCAGCATGGCGAAAGTCGTCGGTTCCGACATGGGTATGAGAAATTGCCACATGGCTCTCGATATGATGGGCGAAGTCGGCATGCGGCACGGAGTTGGCGCCGAGAAATTATTCCGCGATGCCAAACTGACCCAGATTTACGAGGGCACAAACCAACTAAACCGGCT
>CAZDAF010000214.1:0-6807 GCA_964503115.1 uncultured bacterium | reverse complement strand
GGGTATGAGAAGATGCCGGACATTTCGGCCGATGGCCGGACATTGTACTTCGGACACTTCGATAACGCGGCCGCCGGTCCCTGGAACCTATGGCAAGTATCAATAGATCCGGTTGTTGACCTCAACGGCGATGGAATTGTGGATGCCGCAGACATGTGCATCATGGTTGACCACTGGGGCGAGAACTATTCATTGTGCGACATTGCTCCGCCTCCTTTGGGTGATGGTCTCGTCGATGTTGAGGATCTGATCGTCCTGGCTGAGCATCTGTTTGAGGACGTGGATGATCCGACACTCATGGCTCACTGGCTGCTGGATGAGGCTGAGGGAACGGTTGTTGCCGATGGTACAGGAGGCAACGACGGCCACGCTTTGGGCGATCCTGTTTGGTTGCACGATGGTGGACAGGTCAATGGAGCGCTTCAACTGGATGGCGTGGATGACTATGTGGTCACAGGGGCCGCTCCGAACCCTGAAGGGAACTCTTACAGCATCTTCGCCTGGATCAAAGGCGGCGCGCCGGGCCAGGTTATGTTATCACAAATGGATAAGGCGAATTGGCTCGGTACAGATCCATCAGGGGGAGCCCTGATGACCGAGCTTACAATCCCTGGCCGGAACGGCCGTGCACTCGGTTCGCAGGCCATGATTACGGATGGGAGCTGGCACAGGATCGGTTTTGTCTGGGATGGTTCCTACAGAAGACTCTATGTCGATGGTGTCATTGTGGCGGAGGACACACAGGATAACTTGGATGTTTCATCGAATGGCCTCTACTTTGGAACCGGCAAGGTTATGGAATCCGGCACCTTCTTCTCCGGCCTGATCGACGACATCCGCATCTACAACCGGGCCGTAAGCCCATAACCAATCGCGGGCAGGATGCCCGCGACACAAAACAAAACGCCCAATATCGTTAAGGGCTGGCAATCCGAGCTGCTGCCGGCCCTTTCTTGTTTGATTTTCAATTTTCCCTTGCTCAAAGAGCAAAGGCTTCTATAATTCAATGTAGAGGGCAGAACAACTTTGAAGCGGTAACGTTGTGCTTTGTGCTCTTCTGCCAAGAGGTGTGAGGAACATCCTATACGAGTTCTTATGACTAATAAGTGGACCCAGACCCATTTTAGGGAATTATTTATCAACTTCGGGCGAAAGTGCGGATTGACCCAAGTAGAAGCAATGTCTTTCAAAGTCTGAGCAAGGAATATGATCTTCATAACATCGTGTTAAATGCAAAAAAAGTGAAAGGAGAAAAAAATGAAGAAGGTGGTTATCTCATGCATTGTGGCCTTGGCCGTCACCTCTGCCATGGCCGCGGAAAAGAAACAGATGAAGGATGTCGATACGGATGAGTTCACGACGGATACGCAGATAACGCCCGCCGGAGCCGGAGATGATCATGCGGCCCTGGCTTGGTGGATTCCCAATGAGTTTTGGAAGGCCATTTTGGCCCGAGATAAGACCGCAAGTGAAGCCGACAAAAAAGCCATGCTCGATGCTTTGTCAGGTGTTTCACTCGTTGCCGTTGTACAAGCCGACATTAGTGCTTTCGGCGCTTTCAAGTTTTACTCAAAAGAGGAAATAGAGAGAAAGATGTCGATCTCCTATACTGGGGCTGACGGCAACAGGCTCAGACTGGCGACAATGCAAACGATCGATCCTGATTTGCAAGTGGTTCTTGGAATATTCAAACCCATTCTTGGCGCCGCGATGGGTAATCTCGGCAGCAACATGCACTTCTACGTGCTCAATGATAAAACGAACGCCTCACTCCGGCTGCTCGATCCTTATCGTGAAGGAATTATCAATGTTAAACTCACGAAAAGGAATGGCGACCTCATGACGGGTAATATTGAGATGCCTTTGAACTCGCTCTTTATTCCTCGCAAGTGCCCTAACGGAAAAAACGCCCACATCTCCTGGAACTATTGCCCCTGGACAGGAAAGAAACTCGACGATTAAAACTCTGATCGGGCGATTCCCGTCTTCAGTCTGGCCTTAGCCAAGACACGTGTCTCATCATTCGCCTTCGATATCCGTGATTCGGTTCTCGGGGTCGCTTTCCTGCTTGATGCCGGGGGGCCTGCAATGTTATACTGAGAGCATAGAAACCGCGTTCAAGCAGGAGATATGACAATGCGTAGCCTTAACCGACGAGACTTCATGAAAAGCACCGTGGCGGGCACCATCGCCGCCGGCTTGTCCCCCCGCTTCGGCCTAAGTCAGAACGCCATCGACAGGAAACCCAACGTGGTCATTCTGTTCATCGACGATCTGGGCTATGGCGATCTCGGCTGTTTCGGGAACAAACGGATTCCGACGCCCCATATCGATTCCCTGGCGACCAACGGCGCCAGGTGCACGATGTCCTACATTACCAATCCGCCCTGCTCGCCCAGCCGCTGCTGTCTCATGACCGGCATGTACGCCCAGCGGTTCGGCAAGTCAGGCATGGCTCGCGGCCTGCCCATTCCCGACGATCATCCCACGATGGCCGAATTCATGCGGGACGCCGGCTACGTGACCGGGCAAATCGGAAAATGGGATATCGGTTCCGCCGAGCAGGGACCGCATCGGCGCGGCTTCATGGAGGTGGCGCGAAATGCGCCGGGCGCACAATACAACCGCCGGAGGGAGGATGGCACCCCGGTCTATCTCACCGATCTGGTCGGCGATTACATGGCCGAGTTCGTCGAAAAGAACAAGGATAAGCCGTTCTTTCTCTACTTTTCACCCCTTGCCGTCCACTCGAAAGTCAAGGATACCCCCCAGCATTACCGGGATCGCATCCCGGGCGGACAAGGCACCGCGTACGAAGGGGCCGTTCTTGCGGTGGATGACGCCGTCGGAAAGCTCCTCGCCAAGCTGAAAAAACACCATATCGAGAAAGACACGCTCATTTTCCTGACGGGCGACAACGGCGCCAATCAGGGAGAAGGCGGCTCGTCCGCCCCTTATCGCGGCGGCAAGGGGCCGGGCACGCAGTTGGAGGGCTGGGTGCATACGCCCACGGTCGTCTCGTGGCCGGGCACGATCCCCGCCGGCGTCACCTACGAAGGGCTCACGTGCACGATGGATTTCTATGCCACCGCGGCCGCCGCAGCCGGCAAGCCCCTGCCCAAACGCTGTGAAGGCAAGGACCTCCTGCCTTATCTGAAAGGCCGGAAGAAGGGGGACGCCCATGAGTACGTTTTCTGGCACAATGCCGATCCCACGGATGCGCCGCGTCGGAACCTTTACGCGGTACGCTGGAAGAACTGGCGGCTGATAAAGTACCCGGACGGCTGGCGACTGTTCGACCTCAAAAACGATCCGAAAGAAACGAAGGACCTGGCAAAAGAACGCCCGGAGGTAGTCAACAATATGCGCAAACGCTACGATACGTTCGTCGCATCGCTCCCCCCGTTAAAGCCCAGCGCCGATTACAAAGGCGGCGGCCAGGTCCCCCAAGGATGGGGCTGGTTAACGGGCGATGGAACATAGAGTGGGTGTTCGATACTCGATTCTGGATTCTCGATACTCGTCGTCATTGCGAGGCCCGCCAGGGCCGCGGCAGTCTTCAATAGATTTGTCACCGAGCACACAGAGAAAAAGGTAGTGTGCGATGTATCGCACCTATTTCGAGTTATCGCTTGCAATAAATCTTTAACGTCGTCAAAATAGACGGTCATGAAACGCTCCTATTCAAAACGAAACGATCTGAAAGTATTCATCAGCTCGCGAGAGTGCACATGTAGCGAGTGCAAGGCAGACCTCGGCCAAAAGGTGTGGATCACCCTGGTCGAAGAGAAAGGACCCGTATGTCTTTCCTGTGCGGACCTCGATCATCTGGTTTATTTACCCTCCGGCGACGCCGCACTGACTCGCCGGGCGAGAAAACATTCGACGTTGTCCGCGGTTGTGCTGAAGTGGAGTCGGGCGCGAAAGCGGTACGAGCGCCAGGGATTATTGGTCGAAGAACCGGCTCTCGTTCAGGCCGAGAGCGAGTGCTTGAAAGACAAAGATATACGGGAACGCCGCCGCGTTCGAGATGCGCTTCGCCGGGTGGATTTAGACCGCGCCTATGTCAAACGTTTTACTGAAGCGATCCGTCAACTTTACCCGAAATGCCCTGCGAAAACCACACGAGCCATCGCGGAGCATGCCTGTACCCTCCACAGCGGCCGGATCGGTCGATCAGCCGCAGCGAAAGCTCTCGATGAGGATGCCGTTCGCCTGGCGGTCACCGCGCATGTTCGCCATGTTGAGACACCGTATGATACGCTCTTGATGAGCGGCCGGGACCGGTTCGAGGCGCGTCTCGAAGTGGAAGACAAGGTCCAATCCGTGCTTGAGAAATGGCAAAGTGGTTTTGAGACAGAGCCTGCCCTGAGCGAAGTCGAATGGGATGACAGAGCCTGTCTTGAGCAAAGCCGAAAGAATACGCAGGATTAAACTTAACCACGAATAAACATCAATGAACACGATATTTGTAGGGTGGCGGCTTGCCCCACCATTAAACTTCGACATTCGACATTGGATATTCATTATTCAATATTCAACAATGGTTTGATTTCCTGATATCCTGATAACCTGATCCCCACACCCTGATAACCTAATGTCCTGATCTCCTGTATTCTGTCTCCTGTATTCTATATTCTGTCTTTATCTTTTTTCCTTGCTCAACCAGGTAACGGGACATATAATAAAACTTAGAGATTCTAACAACTTTGAAGCGGCAACGACGTACCTTGTGCTTTCTTGCTTTAAGTCGATAGGCTTGGGATGTGATACGGAAACCATATGAACATTGCTGGCATTGAAAGTATGACTAAGAAGCGATTTTCAAAATTGTATATTTGTATTGCTGTTTTTGTTGTCATATTATTCCTTGTGTTTTGCCCATTGCAATGGACTGTAGCTCAAGCCACGGAGCCAGCAGGATGGCAGCTTATAGTGCGTAAAATCCCCTTTCACAAAGGTGATTACTTAACATATTGCATTTTAGATTTTACGTTGTCTCCAAACGCTGATTGTTACTATAAATGCACACTTTCCCGACGCGGAAGTACTGTTTCGTCGAGGACATTTGCCTGGCCCAGCTACTATCCAAGAAACATTCTAGTCGAATTTCAGGATGAGTTGCCAAACGGCAATAGAACGGCTGTCATTGAATTTGGCGTGGAATTGGTTCGCTGTTCCTGGTCAAACGATCAGACCATATGGAAAGAAGTTGACACCTTTTACGAAGGAGAATGCCCGGGTATGTTCTTAATAAATCCGAACAAAACCAGAGAAAACGATGGCTATCACCAATAAACACTTGAAACGACATGAAAAGAAAAAGTGAATGCCCGGAATGCAAAGGGAAGCTGACTCAATTTGGCTTGAATGTGGATACGGGGATTATTGAGTGTCCGAGATGTCATGCGCAGTTCTCCCCATTGAACGTGCTACGGGACAGCGACATCGTATCTTTCTCAAAACAACTTCCACCTGATATGCAAGAGGCATTTCTTATTGGCCTTGGATTTGAAAAAGAGCCTGCCCATAGGACATCAGAAGAACTTGTACATGGCTTTCTTATTTTAATAATGTTTGGTTCGATTTTGGGCAGTGTTGGGCTTGCCGTTTTCTTTCATCGGATTAGGTATCTGAGTGGAATCATCTATGGTCTTATCTTATATTATGGAGTAAACGATATGTACAAAAGTCAAGAGGCGAATAAGTGGCATAGGAAGGAGGAAGTGTCGTAGCTTCGTAGGATGGGCAGATTTCTGCCCATGCCGGATATATGAAAAACTAAACCGCATGGGCTAAACCGCTATTTTAGACCGTGTTCCACGGAGTGAATGGATGGATTCGTTTTATGATCTTGACGACAGAAACTACTATCACGGAACCTCTCCAAGTTCCGCCATTTGCATATCCGAGGAAGGCTTTCGAATTCTCGACCGAAAAGTTCGCTTCTGGAGCGGAGCGCTTGGAACGGGAATTTACATCACCCGGAACCTCAAAGAATCCCTCGAGTTCGGTGGCCTCCAGAGCAAGAACAACACGTACGTTTTGCAATTGGAATTGACTCGCGGGTCCAAGATCGCACGATTGGACGACCAGGTCAATCAACAAGTAATCGATTCGCTACGCCGGGAGTTCGGCCGCGAAGTGTTAGGTCCCGGATTTGCCCGGGCGATTCCAAAGAACAAACATCTCAAACCTCGCGAGCTGTTTGCGCTCATGGGTTATTTTCATAAAACAGATGTGCTGTTCGAGGACACGACGTTACGACACGTACGAAGGTGGTTGCTGCGTTTGGGTTACCATGGTTACGGTCACACTCACAACGACCTGGGCATCATGCTTTTCGATCCGTCTCGACTGATTCTGCGCGACATCAAACGGCTCCAACGTCCTTCGGTGGATCGTTTTACAGCAGACCTGGATGAATCCGCACTTTTGACGGTTCATCCCGGTGAGATGCTAACCGATGCGGAGGCGGAACTCCACGATATGGAAATGATCATTAAGGAAAATGAAGAAGATCCCGATTTGGAATGTGAACGAATTGAGCTTGAACATCGGCAAAAGCTTATCAATCAATACCAGAAAAAACACGGTGTCGTATAACGTTAAAACAGAATGGAGGTCCGTTGAAAATGCCACGACAAAATTGCCCGGAATGTGAAACGCCGCTCCAACCGATTAAGATCATTGATGCGACCTCTCCAGGTCCGAGTGACAAAGGGATCGCGCATGTCGAATTGTCTTATTCTTCACCGGAAGCCAAACCGAGTTTTTTTATGCACGCCATCAAAAGAGAAGGGACAT
>CAZDAF010000213.1:0-6807 GCA_964503115.1 uncultured bacterium | reverse complement strand
GAGGACGGAATGAAAGTTCAAAAACTTTTCCCTGCGGGATATTCTGAGCACATCGAAGTTGACGGGACGCACCGGATCACCGAAATGGTAATACCGAATACCGGGGGCGACCTGTTCCTTCCTTGTCCTCTGATATAAGGTGCTCGATATGCCGGCGCCGACAATGGCAAGTAAAAAAATCGATAGAAACAGCGCCCTAACAAAGCGGTTTCGCCCGAAGGTTCGTAAAATCGAGCCTGTAACGAGTGACATGTCTATTTCCGGAGGGTGTCCACTTCCACGTAATTCATCTGCATTCCGTTCTTGCGGAACCATTTTATATATGTGTCGAGAGACCATCTATATTTCGGTATATAGTAACTTATGAGGGTATGTTTTCTATGCCACTTTTTTATAAGTTGTTTCTTGCGCGCCGCGGCTTCTTCACCTTCGAGACCTTCCCCACTGACAATCGCGTTAAAATTCGGCATGTGTTTCGACTCATACCTTTTTCTGGTGATTGCGGGGCTTTTACGGTAACGGCTGGTGCCATAGCCCGGCAAAACATAACGCTCGAGACTGACTTCCAGGTCGATCGCTTTATATTTATCGAACAGCTGCTCGGCATGCTCGTAAGTAAGGTCCGTATCAACAATCTTGAGTCCCGCTTTCATGCACTGTCCGAACATCAACGGCTGACCGACGAACATATCCTGCGTGTATTCGAAGACTCTTTTCATAAACAACTGATGTCTTTGACACCGGCGCCGATCTCCTTTAGGCAAGCTTCTGAAACGGAGCCACTTCAGCAAGTCTATGCCGCTGGCGAGGAAGTTCTCGGCGCCGATAAGCCTGCCGTCGTCGGTGAGTTTCTTTATGACCTCGATCGTCGTAAGGAAAGTTTGAAAATCCACGACGATATAATTATCCACTTTGAACTTGAGGAACCGCTCGACCGTGGCCTTGGTCAACCGCGCCCCGCCATAGGCGAAAGAATGGTTTATTTTATCATACTTCCCTTTGACCAATGTCAACGTATCACGGGGAATGCTGAAAAACGTTATTTTGCCCGGCTCGCAATGTATGATCATCATAACATCGCTCCGGCCGGTGCTCTGGTAAGCACGCCGGTCGACGCCGAGTACCAGCATGTCATAGTATTCTTCCGATATCTCGGTGGTTTTTTTCTTTTTCTTCGCGTAAGCCTTGTTCGGTTCCAACGACGACGAGAGCAATAAACACGACAGCACCGAAATCAAAGCCAGAGAAGGAATAAACCGCCTTGTTAAATCGCTTCTCATTCTTCCGGCAAGTCCTCCTCAAGGAATACTTTTTTCGTCCGTTTCCAGTTGATCTTCGTATATTTCGGGTATTTCATCCGGCACCTTGCCCGAAAAGCTGTTCGGGGACGGCGGTTGATCGAGATTGTTTATTACGCGCAACGATTCCATCTGCTCTATCGTCTTTGAAGCCTCGTAGTTCAGGTAAGTGTAAGCTCCGACAACAAACAGAGTAATTGCCACCAAATTGGCGGCAACCATTAGCGCAAACTGTTTTAAGGCCTTTCGCATTGTTTCCAAGTTTTAAAAACACCGGCGGCCTTTCTAAAGACCGCCCCTCTTACCCCCGGCCCCAATGACCCGAAGGCATCCCCCGATATTTCATCATTTCCGGTTTCATAGTGTGCAATACCGAAATCGATTTGTCAACGAGCGCGGCCGGTAGCTGACAACTATATATCGCGTGCGACATTGAAGCCGTCGTGCACGGCGCTTACGATCTTTCTCGGTTCGAGCGCATCGCCGACGCCGATTACCGGCACTTCTCCGTCCTTTATCTTGTCGAACAGGTCGCGCTGCGGTCTGGAACCCATCGCGAGTACCACGGTATCTGCGGGAATCGATTCCCGTTTTCCTTCCTGCTCCCCGACGACCTCACCCGGTTTTATCTCAATCACCTTGAAGTTGTTCATTTGGCGTACGCCGAGTTCCCTGAGAGTCTGAATTACCACCCATTTTGATCCCGGGCCGATATTGTGTCCCATTTTTGGCAGCATTTCCATTTGCGTGACGTTCTTTTTCTGATGCGCCAGATGCATGCTCACGTCGCAGCCCGTACCGCCGCCGCCGATAACGACGATATTATCGCCTTTGACCGGTTTGCCTTTCAGCACATCCCACGCGTCCATTACATGGTCGAGGTCTATGCCGGGGATAGGCGGTTTAATGGGCAGGGCGCCCGCAGCGTAGATGATCACATCCGGTTTTTCTTTTTCTATAAGCTCCGGTGTGGCCTCCGTTCCGAGCCTGACATCCACACCCAAATCTTTCAGTACCGCGTCATAATACTGTGGCACCAGCGCGAACTCGCCGAAGTCGGGCGTTTGTTTAGCGAGGTTAAGCTGCCCACCGAGTGAATCCTCTTTCTCGAACAGCACGACATCGTGGCCGCGCATTTTCGCCGTCCTGGCCGCTTCGCACCCCGCCGGGCCTCCGCCGATGACGGCCACCTTTTTCTTTTCAGGAGCGGGTTGCAGGTCTCCCAACTCACCCTCCCTGCACGCCTCCGGGTTCAGCGCGCAACTCGCCTTTGCGCCGGTGAACAAGCTATCGAGGCAATTCACGCAGGCTATGCAGCGGCGAATAAGATGCGCCTTGCCTTCCTTCGCCTTGTTGGGAAAATCAGGGTCGCACACCAGTGGCCGTGCCAGGCTTACCATGTCCGCTCGACCTTCTTTAAGTATCTCCTCCGCGATTTCCGGATGGTTTATGCGATTAGACGCAGCGACGGGGGCGTGTTTGAGTGCGCTCTTGACACCTTCGGCCATCCACACGTATCCGCCACGAGGCACGTTCATGGTGAGCATCGCAGTACGCGCTTCATGCCACCCGGCGGTTACATTGAACGCATCAACGCCCGCTTCCTCCCAAATCGCGGCGAATTGCTTCATATCGTCGATCTTGTTGCCGCCCGGAATAAGTTCATCGCCGACCATTCTGACCCATATCGGGAAGTCATCACCGAGCTTTTTACGCGCCGCCTCGATAATCTCTCTTCCGAAACGTGCGCGGTTTTCGAGGCTGCCGCCGTACTCGTCGGTTCGAAGGTTTGTGACCGGGCTCATAAATTGCGATATGAGGTAACCGGCGCTTGCGATGAACTCGACGAAATCGTACCCTGCCTCGCGGGCGCGGCAAGCGGCTTGGGCGAAGGCATCAACGATCTCTTTGATCTCTTCAATGGTCAGCGGCCTGGGCTTTTCCCTCGAGAAAATCGGAGGAGCGACGTCCGACGCGCTTACCGCTTGCCTCTTGGTGAGGAAAGTTAATTCGTACCGGCCGGGATGCCAAAGTTGAATATTTGCCTTTGCCCCACGCTTGTGAATAACATCTACCAGCTTCTTATGCCCTTCGATACGATCATCGCCGGCCATGTCAAGTCCCTGCACCAGGCCGGGTATCACGCCGCTGATGCCGACTGTAAGCATGGCCACACCGCCTCGGGCGCGGCGCTCGTAATATGCCACGACCGCGTCGTTCACAGGCCCGTTTGCCAGGTTGACTGTTAACGCAGGCATTATAATGCGGTTACGGAGAGTTACTCCCTTGATGGTTATCGGTTCAAAAAGCTTTTCATATTGTGCCATGTTTTTCTCCTTCTATTTGATTTTAACGTTGCATTATTTTCAAGAATTTCTCGAACTTTCCTTTTTCCTTCGCCACCTTTATCCCCACCTCTTGCATATTCGCCGGTATCTCCGGCGGCTCTGCTCGCCGGACGAGCGTTATCGCCGCCGAGGGACAATAGGTGACGCATAGCCCGCAACCGATGCACCTTTCTTCATTCACCACCGCCACATCGTCGCGGATGTCTATTGCCTCCATCGGGCAACGCTCGTCGGCGCACGTGGCGCAACCGGTACATTCCTCGGCATCCACCTGCGCCACGAAAGCACTGGTGGCGAAAGCGTTGGGCAGGTCGAGCTGTGTACGACATCGCAAAATGGTGCAGCAGCAGTTACAACAATTGCAAATGAAAGTCGGTCTGTCGGCGCTGTTGTTACTGGTATGGACGAGTCCTGCTTCTTCGGCGCGATCAAGTACTTTGTACCCTTCTTCCCTGGTTATCTCTCGCGCGTAACCTCGCTGCACGAGAAACTTGCCGGGTGTGCCGAATATCAGGCATACATCCAGCGGTGCGTCACATGCCTTCACGCTGACCCGACAGGCACATTGGGCAAGAGCGATATAAGAGGTTTCATCGATAAACCGCTTTACTTCCTCGTATGGATGGGCGCGGTTTTGTGCGGTAAGCGACCTGTCGACGGGAATAATTCGCGCAAACGGCGTCTCGCCGCCCGCGAATGACGCTCCCATGCCGCCTGAGTGGTAATTTTCCCATAACTCGCCGAGTCTTTTCAGTTCAGTCGTATCGGCGCCTTTCATCAACGGAAACTCGAACAAGCCTGGTATGGTCGGGAGCAATCCATAAGTTCGCTTGCCGTCTTTCTCGCGGCAGAATATAACCACCTTGTCGGCCATGGCCTCGAGTTTTTTCCCGGCTTCCTCAGGAGTGATACCCGCGGCTTTGGCGATTTCTTCGGCACTTTTCGGAGCGAAGCTCATGTGCACCGCAAGTCCCGCCTCATCAGGGGTAAAAAGCGCCTGTAGTATATCGTCAAAAGCCTCCGACTTCGGCGCTCCAACCGGATGAGCGTCCAGTATCTCCCGCAACTCTTCGTAGACGTCCATTTTTTCCTCCACGGTTTTACAAGGATTCCATCGGCTCGTCCCTGGATATCAGCGCCAAGAGCGTTTTTTTAAGAGTTTCCCGATTTTCGGGTAAAAAGTCTTCGAGTATTTCCTCATTTGCGCGCAAGCGCAGTTTGCGCAATGGTTTTTTTAACTTTTTCGCTTTTTCGGTTATCCTGACCCGAATGGCTCTGCGATCTTGTGGGTCAGGTTCGCGTTGCACCAGCCCGGCGCGATCGAGCCGGTCGATCAGGCCCGTCAATGTCGCCGAATCGAACTTGAGCAGGTCGCCCAAACTCTTTGGGGCCATACCATCCTTTATCCAAAGGCATTCGAGGATAAGGTACTGAGCGGGGGTGATGCCGTAAGGTTCGAGCAACGCGCGCAGATGCCGCTGCGCCGCCTGAGCCGCGCGCGATAGCAAAAAACATACACAGCTTCGCGGATCATCGAGGTTCTCTAGTATGTTAGTATCTTGCATACCAGTATCTTGTATACCAAATCAACCCGCATGTCAAGTGCCCCCCAATGCCCACTTTAATTTTTTCTCCAAAGAAGCTAAAAGAAAGGGAAGCACTATCTGTAAAAATACATAAGGAGACAATATCTATGGAATGGATTGAACTTCGCCGCGAGGGTCCGGTGGGGGTGATGGTGATGAGTTACGAGGAGCAGAACTATTTCGACCGCCCGTTCGTCACCGAAATCCTCGAAGCGCTCGACGAGGTGGAAAACGACGGTGAGATCAAGGCGCTGGTAGTTACCGGCGGTGTTGAGAAATATTTCAGCACCGGCCTGCATCTTCAATTCATGGCCGGACTCAAGCCTAACGACTTGATCGACTATATCAAGTTTTTCAACGGCATGCTCGGCCGCTGGTGCGCTTTTCCCAAGCCCGTGGTGGCGGCGATCAACGGTCACGCCATCGCGGCGGGAGCTATTTTGGTTGCGCACATGGATTTCAGGTACATGCGCAAAGATCGCGGATGGGTGTCGGTGCCCGAGGTGGACATCAATATACCCTTCCTGCCGGGGATGATAGCCATATTTCGCGAAGTGCTCGCGCCCGCAGCGTGGCGCGAAATGGCGCTTACAGGCAAACGATATACAGGCCCCGAAGCAAAGGCGCTCGGATTTATCGACGAGGTATACGAAAAGGACGAACTGCTCCCCAAGTGCATCGAACACGCCCAATTCCTCGCCACAAAAAATCCCGCCGCATACGCCGAAATCAAACGGCGGATGAGAGCAAGAGTGATTAAAATAATCGAGGAGGAAGACCCGAAATATATCGGGGGCTTCAAACCGTAATTTAACGAAACCGGACTGGAAATTATCCATACGCCGGAGTTTATCGAGAATGAGGTGAAGTTCGTGGAACAAAAGAAAATGAAAGACGCTGATCCGGAAACCGTACGCAAATATGTCGAGGCCGCTGAGAACCAATATCGCAGCATAGAAGATCCGGGCTATCTTCTTGTGAGGCCGCTTTCGGATTTTTCCCGTACGCCTATTTATTTCTACAGGGTGGGCGTTCTCCTTTCCGCTCTCGAGGCGGGCTTCCACGACGTATTGGAATTCGGCGCCGGGACGTGTTGGCTTGGGATCATACTGTACCGCCTTGGCAGCCGGGTGACCTTTCTGGAAGTATCTTCTACCGCTTTGGGCCTTGGGGAAAAACTGATGCGGCAGTTGGAGCCCGTACAGAGCCTGCACACTCCTCCCCGGTTCCTTACATACGACGGCTTTACATTCCCGCTTGATGACGAAAGCATGGATCGAATAGTTTGCCACGACGCTCTTCACCATATACCCAACCCCGGGCGCATCATCGGAGAGATGTACCGGGTACTGCGCCCGGGAGGAAAGGTGGCTTTCGCAGAACCGGGAGAAGGGCACAGCGAAGCGGAGGCTTCAAAGGAGGACATGAAAAAATACGGAGTACTCGAAGCGGACGTGCACTTCGAAGCTCTCAGGGATATTGCAAAGGAAACCGGGTTCAGTAAAGTTTTCTTCAAGCCTTTTCCCAAGATTGAAACCCTTACCCTTACCGACAAGAAATATCTGGCTTTCCAGA
>CAZDAF010000212.1:0-6847 GCA_964503115.1 uncultured bacterium | reverse complement strand
TAAGTATTACACCCAGTTGGTGCTTTTTCACTTACATTAACCGGGAATCAGGGAAAGGCGGCGTTACGCTATTGACAGCAGCGACCGATTAGCCTAAATTGTGAACAATTGCAATAGAACGAGTGAGTTTTCAACAAATATTATGAAGGAGGCCGCAAAATGAAAGAAACCGACATGGACGCCACCGGCAAGATCGTCTGGGAACCTTCCGGGGATTACCTTGATAAGAGCAATATACGCCGTTTCATGAACAAGCATGGAATAGAAGATTACAACGAGCTTATCAAGCGCAGCACCGAAGATGTTGTGTGGTTCTGGGATGCCGCGTTGAAAGATCTCGGTATCGAATGGTACGAGCCGTACACACAGGTCATGGACGACTCGGGCGGATTCCCGTGGACCAAATGGTTCATAGGCGGAAAGATTAATATCGTTCACAACTGCTTCGATAAGAACATCGAGGCAGGCAGGGGCGACCGGATCGCCATGCGATGGGAAGGCGACGACGGAGAAGTTAAATCTTTCACGTATGCACAGCTCAACGCCGAGATATGCAAATTGGCCAACGCTATGCGCAAGGCCGGCGTAAAGAAAGGCGATACCGTCGGTCTGTATATGCCGATGACGCCGGAGATAGTAGTGGCTTTTTTTGCCACACTCAAAATCGGCGCGGCGACCATCCCGGTTTTTTCCGGCTTCGGAGCGATGGCGCTTGCCACACGCCTCGAGGACGGTGACGCGAAAGTACTTTTCACCGCCGACGGCGGCCTGCGTCGCGGCAAGCAGGTACAGATAAAGAAAGAAGCCGACAAAGCTCTAGAAAACGCCCCCGGCGTCGAGATCGTGGTGGTGCTCAAGAGAACCGGAGCGGCGGATGTGCCGTGGACGGAAGGTCGGGACGTCTGGTATCACGATTTTATCGCGGACCAGCCGGAGGAAGCGGAGACCGAAGTCATGGATGCGGAAGACGTTTCGATGATCATCTTCACTTCCGGCACCACCGGCAGACCCAAGGGCACCGTGCACACACATGCAGGAGCATTGGCCCAGATAGTCAAAGAGGTGGCTTATTACACCGATATGAAGTCCGACGACACTTTCTTCTGGATGACCGACATCGGCTGGATGATGGGTCCGTGGCTGATGATAGGCTCGACGCATCTCGGAGGCGAGTTCGTCGTTTTCGAGGGCACGCCCAACCATCCGAATACCGACAGATTGTGGGAAGTTATCGAGCGGCACGAGGCGACCATTTTCGGCATCAGCCCCACCGCCATCAGGATGATGATGACTTACGAAGATGAAATGGTCGAAAAGCACGATTTGAGCAAGTTGCGTATTCTCGCCAGCAGCGGCGAGCCGTGGGACCCCAACAGCTACATGTGGTTTCTCGATAAGGTCGGCGGGGGACGCTGCCCGATAATCAACATCAGCGGCGGTACCGAGATAGTCGGCTGCCTGCTCAGCCCCTTGCCCATCAATCGGCTCAAGCCCTGCACGCTGCGCGGCCCCGGGCTTGGAATGGACATCGACGTTTTCGGCGATGACGGCAAGCCCGTCCGTGGCGGCATCGGCCACCTTGTTTGCAAAAAACCGGCGCCGAGTATGACGAAGGGCTTTCTGAAAGATCCCGACCGCTACATCGAAACATACTTCTCGCGTTGGGAAAACGTTTGGTATCACGGCGACTGGGCTCATGTGGATGATGACGGATTCTGGTTCCTGCACGGCCGCAGCGACGACACCATCAAGGTAGCGGGTAAGCGTACCGGCCCGGCGGAGATCGAGTCCGCTTTGAACAAGCATGAAGCCGTCGCAGAGTGCGCCGCAATCGGCGTGCCGCACGACATCAAGGGTGAGTCCGTGGTATGTTTCGCGGTGCTTGGGCCGGATCATGAAATGAGCGAGGAACTTCGGGAGGAACTTAGCGGCAAAGTGGTCGAGCAACTCGGCAAAACCCTGAAGCCCGAAAAGGTGCTTTTCGTCGACGCACTGCCCAAAACCCGCTCCGCAAAGATACTGCGGGGAACCATCAAGCGTAAGTATCTCGGCGAGGATGTGGGAGACCTATCGAGCGTCGAGAACCCCGAAGCGATAGAGGAAATTTCAAAGGCGAAATAGACTGTTCGATCTTACGAAATAAAGCAGACCCTCACTTGGCCATCTTGATGCGGTTTCGGCCCTCGCGTTTTGCTTCGAGCAGGGCATCGTCGGCAAGTTTTATGAGGTCGTCGAGAGATTCCACTTCCGGGTTGGGGTGGGAAGCGACTCCGAGGCTGATCGTAATGCTCAGTTCTTTGCCTTGCTCGCGCATTACGAATTCACTGATATTACGCCGGTGTCTCTCGGCGACAACTTTGGAGCCTTCAGGGTCGGTCTCGGGCATCATAAGCGCAAACTCCTCCCCGCCGTACCTGCCGATCTGGTCGTTGACCCGGAGGTTGTCCTTAAGGACACGGGCGACTTCCACGAGTATCCGGTCTCCAAGAAGGTGGCCATAGGTGTCGTTGAAATTCTTAAAGTTGTCTATGTCCATCATTATGAAGCTGAGGTCGGAGCCGTAGCGTTTCGAGCGCTCGAACTCGAGATCAAACAGCTCCATGAAATAGCGCCTGTTATACAATTTGGTGAGGCCGTCCGTGTTTGAGAGCTCTTCGAGTTTGCGGTTTTTTTCTCTCAGTTCGTCTTGAAGCCTTTTGATTTTACTATGCACTTTGACACGCGCGATAAGCTCCGCCGATTCGAACGGTTTTGTGACATAATCGCTGGCGCCCAACTCAAGACTTTGCACTTTTACCTTTACGTCGGCCATACCCGTGAGCATAATAACGGGTATGTCGTTGAACTCGGGCCGGGCTCGTTTCATGCTCAAAAACTTGATTCCGTCTATACCGGGCATGTCCACATCGCAAAGAATTATATCTACGTATTTGTTGATAAGAATTTTGAAACCTTCCACTCCGTCGGACGCTTCGTAGTAATCGTCAAATATACCTGAAGTATTGAGAATGCGCTTGACTTCATCTCGGGATGCGTTGTCGTCGTCGATTATCAGAATAGAGCTTGCCATTATATGAATTTGTAACCTGATGGTTCTTTGAATTTAGATGGTACATTTTTTGCCGTTTTTTTCAAGGGAAGGATGCCGGGCTTTTTTCGCAGTATTGACAATGGCGCCATGCGACCGTATCATCAGATCGATGGCCAGGAAAAAAGCAAGAGTTTTGCTAGTTGACGATTCCGTCCAAGTGCTCGAGCAAGAGAAAAACCTTCTCGAAAAGACCGGAGTTTCGGTTACTACCGCTTTCACCGGCCCGGAAGCTATAAAGCACGTCCATACTGATAAACCCGACCTCGTGTTTTTGGATTTGATGCTGCCAGAAATGGGCGGCGACGCGGTTTGCAGATTCATCAAGAATGACCCGAAATTGGAAGATATAGCCATTATTATGGTTACATCGCGAAATGACGAGCAAACGATGCAGCAATGCTTTCGATGCGGGTGTGATGCTTACGTTACCAAACCTTTCAAACCGGAAGAACTGCTGAGCAAGTTAAAAGTCATACTGGATGAGAAAGAAATATACCTGAACTGGGATCAACTTCTCGAGGGGTGATTCCTGCTCGATGCCACGGCTAATTGCTATAGACGGGACTGAATTCGAGGTCCGGCGTAAAAAAACCAGCATTGGAAGAATTCCGTCAAACGATATCTATTTGCCCGATCTGAAAATCAGCCGTAACCACGCCCAATTAATTTATGATGGCAAGAATTATCGTCTTGTGGACAATATGAGCCTTAACGGAACTTATGTTAACGGGACTCGCATAGATGAAGTCCAGTTGGCCGACGGTGACGAAATAAAGATGGGAAGCTGGGTTCTTCACTTCAGAACCACCGATACGTCTCCGCAGTTGGCGAGTAATGGAGACACTGTCTTTCAATTTACTCGTACTTTAGATCATGTGCGCGCCAAGGAGGGGGAACAAAGCGGTGAAAGAATCTCCGCCATTCTGGAAGCCGCGCCGGATGATCCGGGGGAATTGCGAGCGAGCCACCGGAATTTGCAGGTTCTACAACAGCTTTCCAGAGCGATAAACACAACGTTGGATCTGGATAAACAGTTCGAAGCCACTGCAGAATTGATACTGGATTCCCTGCCATGCCGGATGATGAGTATTTCTCTTTTGTCGGAGCAAGATGACAAGTTGATACCCCAAACGGTTCACTCCCGAACCGGTCAACCTGTACCGGATCATGCTTTCATCGAGAGCATTGCCCAACGTACGATAAAGGAGCAGGTCTGCATCGCGGCATACAATCCGCAGGGTGAGCTTCCACCAGGCGCGCCGCGCGTCGGGAGCGTAATGTCCGTGCCTTTATGGGCCGAGGAGAGGGTTATCGGGCTGGTTTATATAGAAAACAGTCCCGATAAAAAGCCTTATTCCGAGTCGGAACTCGACCTGCTGATCGCCATGGCGGGTACCATATCATCGGCGGTTCAGAACGCCCGTCTGCATCAGCAAGTAATTGAAGCTCTCGTACGTATTCAGGAACAGCAGAAACTGCTGGTGCAGTCGGAAAAATTGGCGGGTATAGGTACGCTCGCCGCAGGTGTCGCTCATGAGATAAATAATCCGCTGGCCGGAATAATGGGAATGGCGGAAGCGGCGATATCCACCGACAGCATAGATAAGGTTAAAGCATGCGCCGAAGATATCATACATTACGCCGAAACTGCGTCGCACATAGTACGCGATTTGCAGAATTACTCCCGCATCGCACCTGAAGGGCCTCTCGAACCCGTCAACATTGAAGATGTTATATCAAGCGCCTTGAGACTGGCCGATCACTCGGGATTGATGAAAGATGTCGGCATCAACCGCGACAAGGGTGATGTTACGTATGTGATGGCCGAGCCGTCGCAACTACGTCAAGTATTCTTGAACTTGATTCAAAACGCCGTTCAGGCGATGGGGGGGAAAGGGGAGATAACAATTTCCACATGGATGGAAGGGGATGATGTTTACTCCGAAGTGACGGACACCGGCCCCGGTATTCCGCCCGAACAGATTGATCGCATTTTCGATCCTTTCTTCAGCACCAAAAAAGTCGGTGAAGGTACCGGCCTGGGACTGGCCGTCACCATGAGTATCGTTAACCGTTTTGAAGGCACGATTACATGTGAGAGCAGTCGGTATTCCGGCGCGGTTTTTACCCTCTCTTTCCCCGCCGGTAATAAGACCGAATAAAGTATATGAGTGAAAGGAGAACCTTATGAAACGAACTCTTATCAAAACGATAGTTTTAACCTTGTTCGCCTGCGCGGTTGTTTTCGTCGTATTTAATGGCTGCGAAAAGCGAGGCGAAACAGGTACTACTCCTGGCGAAACGGGATCTACTCCAACCGAAACGACCACCACCGGTGTTGACCGAACCGCTCCCCCCGAACCGATCGTGGCGCCGCAACCGGAGGAGCCGCCCCCACCGCCCGCACCGCCACCGCCCAAACTCATATACCGTATCTATCCCGATGAGAATAAGCCGGATGAATTCGTTGACCTTGTTGAATTCCACACTGTTTGCGACCAACCTATCGGCAACCTTTTCGGCACGGGCTATCTTACTATAAACCCAACGCTGCCACAGGAGAGAAAAATACCTCTGGATCGGGTTGTTGGCATAGAATTCAACAAAAGGGGCCTGGTTAAGCACAAGATTAAAAGAGTGAGCAAAGTCTTCGATCCTGTCGGTTACCGGGAGTCCACGGTCATCTTGAGGAACCCGGACGAAACAATTGTGGGAGATCAGGAAGAAGAAACCCCCGTGATAATTGTTTTATGCCGGGATTTGGAAGGAAAACTTGTCGATGGAGCCTACTGGTCGCACGAATTAAGGCATGAAAAATCGAAAGTATTTTATAAAATAGAATTGGTTCGAGAATAAGTTTCTATTTGAGAAAACTATAAAAAGTGGCTTTGTTCTTGATTGAACAGGGCCACTTTTCCAAACCCACGGGGTTTAATCACTCGTCGCCGAAAAATATACCCATCGAGCGCGCGGCCTTAACCAACGTACCGTCGGGATAGACGAGTTTATTGCGACCGACCGCCTCGGAGAGGTCAACGGAAAGGATTGCGGTTCCGCGCAGGGCGACCATTTTCCCGAACTCGCCGCGAGCTATCATGTGAGTAACGGCCTCTCCGTAACGCGTGCCCAGTATTCGATCAAATTCCGTCGGAGACCCGCCGCGCTGTATATGCCCCATCACCATTACTCGCACGTCGAGTTTCGTTCGCTCCTTCACCACCTCTGCGAGCCGGTGCGCCACGCCGCCCAGACGCACGGTACCGTCCGGCGAACGGTCTATGACATTGGTTTCACCACCGGCGGGCACTGCACCCTCGGCAACCACCACAAGACTGTATTTATGCTTGCTTTCCCATCTTTGAAGCAGCTTGTTGCATACTGCATCGAGTGTGAAGGGTATTTCGGGTATAAGGATGATGTGCGCTTCACCGGCGAAACCCGCGTGAAGAGTGATCCAACCCGCTTCCCGACCCATCATCTCGACAATCATCACCCGGTGGTGGCTCTGGGCGGTGGTTCTGAGCTTGTCGAGCGCTTCGGTGGCCGTTCGGACGGCACTGTTAAAACCGAAGGTGAGGTCGGTCGCCTCGAGGTCGTTGTCGATGGTTTTCGGCACGCCGACGGTGGGCATGCCCTTGTCGAAAAAGCCCTTGGCTATCTTCATCGTACCGTCGCCGCCCACAACGACGAGAGCATCGAGATCGAGATGATCGAAATTCTCCATCACTCTATCGCTCATATCGACGATTTCGGCCT
>CAZDAF010000211.1:0-6856 GCA_964503115.1 uncultured bacterium | reverse complement strand
AAAAAAACACGGGAGGGTAAGAAGATGGAAAAAAATCAGAAAATTTTGTTAGTGGACGATGAAGCATCAGTGCGCCGTCAACTCTTGGTTGGTCTCATGCAGGGTGGATTTGAGGTTGAGGACTGCGAGGATGGATTCTCGGCATTGAAAAAGATCGAAGCTGCACAGAAAAACAGGGCGCCCTATCATTTTGTTGTTACGGATATTCGTCTTCCGGACATTAACGGTCTCAAGCTCTTGCAGGTAATTAAGAGCAAGTATCCTGACTTGCCGGTGGTAGTGATTTCCGGTTATGGCGATGAGCAAACCCAAGATGATGTTAAGGACTATTTCGGTAATGCCTACCTTGATAAACCTTTCGAGGTGCATGAGCTAGAGGCGGAGCTCGAGCGGATCGGCCTGCCGAAAGAGGAGGACAATCTCGGGCAAAAAGCCGCCGCTGAGGAGCGTCGCCTGGTAAGCGCGTATGTGTTTATCCGTGGTAAAGCCGACGCTGACCTAAACAATATCTTCACCAAGCTTTACTTCGCTGATGGTGTGCTTTATTGCGACGCAGTGCGGGGTGATAGGGCTAACGATTGGGACACCGTTCTATTAGTCCAAGCTTCGGACCCCAAGGAAATTGAAAAGCTGGTGGAAAACCATGTTCAATCCCTCGAAGGGATCGAAAAGGTGGAAATCCACCATTCGGAACGACCTTGGTTGGGAGAGGATTTGGAGTCATTCATTCAGAGTTACGAGCGGATGTCCGCAATGGAAAAAATAGGTGAGGATATTGCTGATAAAAGAAATCGGCGAAATGTGTCAGCCTATGCGATCTTAGAGATAGACCATACCAACCTTATTCCATTATATTCCAAGCTCTACTTCACTGAAAATGTTGTTTATTGCGATGCCACCGACGAGGGCAATATAATTATCCTACTTGTTCAAGCTCAGGACTTTGACCAGATCAGGAAAACCATATCGAGCAAAGTTCTTACTCAGCCCGGTGTGCTCAGAGCCAAAATACTAAATATAATGGAATTGATAGCGATGTAATGGAAAGACAGGAAAAATGGAAAAAGCACTGGAAAAAGCATTGGAAAGATCGAATCCGGAAACCTCTTTGCCGGGGTTTGGCAGAATGTTGTGGAGGCATCATGGCGAGCAGGGCATGTTGATTCCTTTACTTCAAGCAGCCCAGGACACCTATGGCTACATTCCACCACTTGCAATTGAGCAGATCTCGGAGGTTACCGGAATACCGTCCAGCGAGGTCTATGGGGTAATTACCTTTTATACGCAATTTCGTCTTCAGCCGCTGGGCAAACATGTTATTCGTATGTGCAAGGGAACGGCCTGCTACGTGTCAGGCGCGTCTATGATTGCACAGACGATAGAGGATGAGCTTGGAGTTTCTCCGGATGAAAGTACCGAAGACGGACTTTTCACTTTTCAGGTGGTTGCCTGCCTTGGTTGTTGCAGTCTTGCCCCGGTGGTTATGATTGATGATCAGACATACGGCAAGCTTACCCCGGGCAAGCTCCGGAAAATTCTTCGCCAGTATCGCAAAAAAGAGAAAGTCGCCGGAGACATGCACTAGTGTGGTGTGTCATAAATGATATCACATGATGTTTTGCCCGATTCTTCGAGACGATTGGCCGATTTCCTGAGGAATCCCGCCGAAGGCGGGATGTCCCGGAGCTTGCCTGCGGCAGACAGGGATCGGCCGGTCTCCTCAGAGAGCCGGGCCGGACAAGATACAATATATTTTTGATCCAGTACACTGAAATTTATAACGGAGGATTCTATGCAGGAAATAGTGGTTGGATTGGCCTCCTGCGGCATAGCTGCGGGGGGGTTGACCGTTTACGACCGATTTGCCGAGCTTCTTGATCCGGAAAAAGACGACATAACTCTCGAGCAAACCGGCTGTATCGGCATGTGCTTTCGCGAGCCGTTGGTTGAGATAATAGAGGACGACGGAAGCAGAATTTTGTATGGCGAGGTAACTCCGGAGCGCGCAGATCGGATAATGGAAGAACATCTGCGCGGTGGAAAGGTAATTAAAGAATGGGTGGTAAAAGAGGATGAGTTCCTTGCCAAGCAAAAGCGGATAGCACTTCGCAACTGCGGTGAAATCGATCCTTTCAGCCTCGAGGCTTATCGCGCCAGAGACGGATATCGCGCATTGGAGAAAGTCACTGAAATGACGCCGGAGCAGGTGATCGACACCATAGCTGAATCCGGCATACGTGGACGGGGAGGAGCCGGATTTCCCACTGGCACCAAATGGCGCTTTGCCCACACTTCAAAGGACGAGCATAAATATTTTATCTGCAACGCGGACGAAGGAGACCCGGGCGCTTTTATGGACCGAAGCGTGCTTGAGGGAGACCCTCACTCGGTTCTTGAAGGTATGGCTATCGGCGGTTATGCCATCGGCGCAGATCAGGGATACATTTATGTGCGGGCGGAATATCCACAGGCAATTCGCCGGCTGCGTCACGCCATTGAACGAGCTGAACAGGAAGGTCTACTTGGCAATAATATTTTCGGCAGGGGATTCAATTTTTCGATCCGACTGAAGGAAGGAGCTGGAGCATTTGTTTGCGGTGAAGAAACCGCGCTTATTGCATCCATTGAAGGTAAGCGAGGAATGCCCCAAGTCCGCCCCCCTTTTCCGGCTGAGGCCGGTCTGTGGGGACATCCTACCTGTATCAATAACGTAGAGACACTGTCAAATATTCCATGGATCATTCTAAACGGCGCCGAAGCTTTCAATATTTATGGAACGGAGAAATCCAAGGGTACCAAGGTGTTTGCTCTGGCCGGCAAGATCAAGCGGGGCGGGCTGGTTGAAGTCCCAATGGGTACCACCATCAACGAGGTTATCTACGAAATCGGCGGCGGCACCATCTCAGGAGAACCTTTTAAGGCGGTGCAGATGGGTGGTCCCTCCGGCGGGTGTATTCCTGCCTCACTGGGTGACACTCCTATTGATTATGAAAATATAACCGCCACAGGCGCGATTATGGGTTCCGGCGGTATGGTGGTTATGGACGAGTCCACTTGCATGGTGGATGTGGCCCGGTTTTTCTTGACCTTTACCCAGAACGAATCCTGTGGGAAATGCACGTTCTGTCGTATAGGTACCAAGCGGATGTTGGAAATCCTCGAAAGGATTTGCGCGGGTGAAGGCGAGGAAAAAGACCTCAAGCTGTTGGCGGAACTGGGCGAGCAGATCAAGGCGAGTTCTCTTTGCGGCCTGGGCCAAACCGCACCCAATCCGGTACTGACAACATTGCGATATTTCTACGATGAGTACGAGGCGCACGTTAAGGATAAAAAATGTCCTGCAAAGGTGTGCCTCGCTTTAGTCGAATTTCATATTGATCCTGAAAAATGCACCGGGTGCGGTCTCTGCCTCAAAGCATGCGATTCAGGCGCCATCAGTGGTGAAAAGAAAAAACCACATAAAATTGATCAGAGCATTTGCGTGAAATGCGGCAAGTGCATAACCGTTTGTCGTCAGGAAGCGGTTGAGAAAAGGTAACAAGATGCCTAAAAAAATGGATGATGGAAGGTCTCAACTCCCGGTAGAATTGAATATAAACGGGCGGACGGTAAATGCCCGCCCCGGTCAGACCATTCTGGAGGTGGTTCGCGAGCAGGAACTGGACGAGATTCCCACTCTTTGCCACGACTCCAAGCTGGAACCTTACGGATCCTGCTTCCTGTGTGTGGTGGAGGTTAAAGGAGCCAGGGGCTTACTTCCTTCCTGCACCACTCGGGTCAGGGACGGAATGGAAGTAACCACTCGTAGTGATAGGATTTATCATGCCCGCAAAACCGCGCTCGAACTCCTGCTCTCCGACCATTATGCCGACTGTGTCTGTCCGGCAGAGATGAACTGTCCTGCCGCAGTCGATGTGCAGGGATATCTGGGATTCGCAAAACTAGGCTTTTACGAGAATGCGCTGCAACTTATCAAGGAGCGTAACCCCCTACCGGTGGTTTGCGGAAGGATTTGTGTGCGCAAGTGCGAGTTGAAATGCCGCCGCAACGAGGTGGACGAACCGGTTGGGATCAACTACGTGAAGCGTTATGTGGCGGAGCATTCAAACCATGAAATGCTTCGTCCGGAAGTTAAGCCTCCCACCGGTAAGCGAGTGGCTGTGGTAGGTGGAGGGCCTGCCGGTCTGACCTGCGCATATTACCTTACTCTTCAAGGCCATTCGGTAAAGATTTTCGAAGCTATGTCCGCTCTCGGCGGTATGCTTATGTGGGGAATTCCTGAATATCGCCTTCCCAAAGCGGAGCTGAACAAGGAAATTGACGAGATAATCGGCCTCGGGGTGGAAGTGGCTCTCGATAAAAAGCTTGGCAGAGATTTTACCTTGGAAAGCCTGCGCAACGAAGATAAATTCGATGCCGTATTTTTGGCTATGGGCGCGCCTCTAAGCAGGGACATGGGCGTGTCCGGGGAGGATGCCGAGGGTATCGAATCGGCCCTTGATTTTCTCCTGAATACCCAATTGCACGGTCCCCGTAAACTTCACGGGAAAGTAGTGGTGGTAGGGGGAGGGAACTCGGCGGTGGATGCCGCCCGGACCGCTGTTCGCTCCGGCGCGAAAGAGGTTACCATTCTGTACCGCCGTACCCGCAAAGAGATGCCCGCGCATTATGAGGAGGTGGACGCGGCGGAAAAGGAAGGGATACGGCTTGATATGCTCGCCGCTCCTGTGGAAGTGATAACCGACAACGGTCGATTAAAAGGTTTAAAGTGTATCCGCATGGAACTGGGAGAGCCCGATGAGAGCGGCAGACGTAGGCCTGTGCCGATTGAGGGATCGGAGTTCGAGTATCCGTGTGATTTCGTATTTACCGCTATCGGGCAGATTACCGATCCTGAGCCTGTAAAGAAAGAAACGAGCGGGAATTCCCCTTCTCTCAGCCGCCGAAACACCGTCGAGGTCGATGAAACCACGATGGCAACCAACCTGCCGGGAATATTTGCCGGAGGCGATGTGGTAAGCGGGCCTTCGGTGGTCATTGACGCTATCGCTCACGGTCATCGAGCTGCCGATTCTATCCATGAATACTTAAATTCCGGCAAGGTGAAAAAATCCGAAACATCCTTTTTCAGCAAACGCGATGTATTCGGTTCGATTCCCGAGCGTATGTTTGATGATGTCGAACGCATACCACGGCACCATATGCCGGAACGGGAAGCCGATGTGAGAAAGTGTGATTTTGAAGAAGTGGATATCGGCCTTTCCACGGCGGAAATGGAAGAGGAGACAAATAGATGTTTGGAATGCGGGTGTAAGGCACAGTTTGAATGCGACCTTCGCAGGTATGCTACTGAATATGACGTAGATATAATGAGGCTGGCAGGTGCAATACGAAAACATAAAGTGGATGACAGCCATCCGCTTATCACTCTTGACCCTAATAAATGCATTCTCTGCGGACGCTGCGTGCGGATGTGTGCGGACATACTAGGCCAATCGATACTGGGTTTTGTCGGAAGAGGCTTCACCACTATGATCAAACCATCGCTGGGAAGACCACTTGGAGAGACTTCTTGTATCGCTTGCGGTGCATGCATAGAAACTTGCCCCACGGGTGCATTGACGGCAAAACTGCCTTACGGCAAGCAGGGGCCGTGGAAATCCGAACGACTTCCTTCAGTGTGCAGTTTCTGCTCCGTGGGTTGCCCTCTGGACCTGAATGTAGTGACTGACAGGCTTCTCTGGGCCACTTCTCCGGCAAATTCGCGTCCGGACGAAGGAGACCTCTGCTTTAAAGGACGTTTCGGAACAGGTCTGGTCCAGTGCTCGGACAGGCTTAACAAACCCTTGGTCAGAAAAAACGGGCAACTAAAGGAAACTGACTGGAAGGAAGCACTTGGTGAAGCCGCACGGGTTCTTGGAGATGCTCGGGATAAGCACGGGCCGGAGTCGGTAGCGGTTCTGGCAGTTCCCCGGATGACTCTCGAGGAGTGTTATCTTACGGGACGGCTTGCCCGGGCGGCTTTGGGCACGGATCAGATTGGAAGTTTCGGCCGGTTTTTGAAGGGAGGATCGCGGGACGACCTGGACGAAATCGTCGGCGAAACCGCCTCAACATGCTTCCGGGAAGATATTTACTCTGCAGACCTTGTGCTGGTAGTGGGCGCCGATCCTTCCGTTACTCATCCGGTAATAGGTATTGCAGTGCGTCGGGCGGCAAGAAGAGGCGCCAAGGTCGTCGTAATCAACTCAAACAACATCGACCTGGTCCGTTCTTCCAAGTTGTGGCTCGATCCACGTCGAGGAACCTCGGGTATTCTACTTGCCGGTGTATTGCGCCGTATGTTAGACCGTGGTGAAGTTGACCTGAAATCTTCAGACATTAATGACGATGATCTGAAATTATTAAGCGATTCCGTTGCCAATGCCACCTTGGATGAGGTAATTCAGGTAGCAGGGGTTGAAGCTGCCGGGATTGACGAATTGGTTGATATGCTCGCCAGTGAAAAAAAGATAGTAGCAATATACGACTTGGGCGATACGATGGAAAGGGCCGTAGACGATCTGGCCGTTCTGGCGCAGATACTGATCCTTACCGGCCATATCGCCAAGGATGGAAGCGGGCTATTACTGCTACAGGATGACTGCAACTCGGAAGGAGCGAGATTGGTCGGAATGAGAGAGGGTAAGCTACCGGGTGGATATTCCTTGTGGAATGACGAGTTTCGCCGTAAAGTGGCTGAATGCTGGAATGTAGACCTTGATGGATTGGTATCGGAAAAAAGAGAAGGTCTTTTTAAGAGGCTTTCTTCCGGACAGATTGCCGGGGCCCTCGTTATGCTCGAGGATCCGCTCGA
>CAZDAF010000210.1:0-6869 GCA_964503115.1 uncultured bacterium | reverse complement strand
AGTGTCTCGAAGGGCACGGGCAACTTAATCGCATATAGAATCGCTCAATTTAGGTGTCGGTTAGTTTAATTTCAATTTACCTCCGTGTCAAAAAGGGATGGTCATATATTAGTGGTCAGATTTATATAGAGCGTCATAAGTACTTGCGCATGTATTAGAACCGCATTCCTGAGGAGCGAAGCGTCCTAGGCAGGCCGTATGGCTCGAAGGGTGCGGTTCAAGGCTGTTTTCGCCCTTCATCTCGATGATGTGGCATCTGTGCGTGAGGCGATCCAGAGCGGCGGCGGTCGCTCCGCTAATCGCATTGACGATATTATTGATCGTTGCAGCTAAAGCATGCATGGGAGATATGCCATTTATCGTTATTTCCGGCAGAGACGGGGTTGCATGTTGGACAAGACCGAAGGTTTTGTCCGTGTTTGTTCTATGGTTGAGCTATTGCACGGGCGAGTCAGGCTTTAGTGCGATCCATGATAACATGAAAAGCCGGGTATCCATTTTGGGGATGCGGCATAATAAGCCACGAGGAAAAAAACAAGAGGAAGGAACCCGGCATAAGTCAAAGTTACATTGGAATAGACGCACATACCAAGTTTTGTCAATGTTCGGAAGCTTCCCGAATCGCCGGAAACCTAATCGGGGCGAAGGGATTTGAACCCCCGACTTTCTGCTCCCAAAGCAGATGCGCTACCAGACTGCGCCACGCCCCGTCTATAAAAGATAAATTACCATCACTTGGATTTAGATGCAAACTGTAATATTTAAGAGGGGTATCTAACCTTTGACCAACTTGAGCAATTCGAGACTTTCGGCGCCGGTGTAACTTTGCAGTATCTCTATACCGGGGAACTTCTTTATCTCGGTAACAAACAAAGGGGCTATTTGCGGATCGAACTGGGTACCTGAATTTTTTGTGAGTTCTTCGAGAGCGTAATTCAAATCTTTCTTTTTTCTGAACGCACGATTGCTGGTCATTGCGTCGAATGAGTCCGCCACCGATATGACGCGTGCTCCCAGCGGAATGTCTTCACCCTTCAAAGCTTTCGGATAGCCGGTGCCGTCATACCGTTCGTGATGACACTTGACCATAGGTACCAGGTCGGCCATAAACCCGAGGGACTCGATGATAACCGCGCTTTTTTCAGGGTGGGTGCGCATTATCTCCCACTCTTCCGGTTCCAGCGGCCCGCTTTTGTTGAGTATTTCTTCCCGTATGCCTATTTTCCCCAGGTCATGCAAATAAGCGGCGTCTTCAATAAGGGATATTTTATCCTCGGCTAAAAAGAGCGCCTTGGCGATAATGACGCTGTAGAACGCAACTCGAGCGCTATGTCCTTCGGTGTATGTGTCTTTAACCTCGACGCTGCGGCCCAAGGCGCGAATGGTTTTCTTTTCGAGGGCGGTGGCCGCTTCGCGGTAAGTAAAGCTCATCCTCCGGAAAATGGACTTGATTTTAAGCACCAGTTGGAACGGGTCGAAGGGTTTGTAGATAAGGTCGTCGGCTCCACAATCGTAAGCCCGGCTCATTCCTTCGGGCGAATCTTTTTCGGCAAGCAGAATTATCGGAATGCCTTGCCAGTTCTTATCTTCCCTCAGTTGGTACACGAATTCATAGCCGTTCACTCCCGGCAGGTCCACGTCCACCACCAGTAAATTCGGCCCGTATTCGTGCAGCGTGTCAAGGGCTCGTTCGGCACTGAGAACGGTCATGCAATCGTAATCCGAATGCTTCGAGATTGCTTCCCTGACTATCGAGGAAATCAGAGGGCTGTCATCAACTACCAGAACTCGCCTTTGGAACGAGGTCACCGAGGTTTACCCCCTATAATTTTTTCACGCCAATTTGGCAACAATCCCGGAGCGGATGCACCGGGTACAAACTCGCATTTTTTTGACCTTACCTTTGTGCTTGACCCGAACGGTCTGCAAGTTCGGATTCCAGCGTCTTCTGGTCTTGTTGTGTGCGTGGCTGATGCTGTTACCCGTGCGTGGCCCCTTGCCGCAAATTTCACAAACTCTGGACATTTAATTACCCCAACCTTCACATTCCCCGGCGTACTCTTATGCAACCGGGTAATATTCATTTTGCCTATCAATTACCAGGTGTGGTCTTCATCCAACCTGTTCATGATATAGCCGTTTATTTCTTTGGAATCCTCTTTCTTTATAACGTCGAACCTGATACCCATTCCGGGGAGAGTTGTTTTTTTGTTGTCCGGGTTGTACTCGTTGCTCCAAACTACGGTTCCTTCGGCCTCGAAAGTTTTCCCAACGTCCGGTATTCGGAATTTTACTGCGATCCGAGTTCCCATTTCCGGGGGATTGACAGTGCGAATGAAAAGTCCCCCTCCCCCAAGTGTTGCCGTATATGCCTGATGCCATTTCGAGTTTGTCCGAAACTCGATACTGAAATTCACCGGTATCCTGGGGTATTTGCGCGTGTCGTTGGAAATGGGGAAGAGCACATTATTGACCCTGTACAGTATTTCCTCGACGGGCGCGGACTTGTATATGTATCCTTTGGCTCCCAGTTTTCTCAATCTTTCGATTTCTTTCGGACTGCGGAAGATACCTGTTAAAACCAGCACCGTCAGGGCCTTGGACTGCTTATCAAGCCATTCGAGTATCTCGAAGCCGGACTTGTGCGGCATAAGCAAATCCAGAATCAACAGGTCGAATTTTTCCCTGCCCAAAAGATCGAAAGTCTGCTGACCGTCCTCCGCAGTGGTTATTTCGTATCCCGCTTCGCTCAATATATCTTCGAGCATAATGCGCACCGCAAGGTTGTCGTCGGCGACGAGTATACGTTTCTTTTCCTGGGAGAACATCTGTTACATATAATAGCAAATAATGGTAATTTTGTAAAGGGCCTATTGCTTTTCAATCGCTGTTTTCGCTACTTCGCCGAACAACTTTTCCATTCGTTCCCGGTGCGATCCCGGCCAATATATTCTTTCGCACCTTTGGCAAAGGCGATAATCGGTTTGAGTGGCATAGACGAAGGGCGGCACCCTGCCCGCAGCTTCTTCTTTGGATATATCGACAAGGGGCGTATTGCAAACTCCGCAGCGAGTGAAAGCTTTTTCCATCGGGTCTATCCGGGCGTGCCTGACCACTTCCACCAACTGGTGAAAAGCTAAATCCTCCTCGATCAGCCAAACCTCGGGTGGAGGTTTGTTGCGCGCCAACTTTCGATCCCGTGTTATCAACACGCGACCTTCCCGACGCGCAATTTCCATCAGCTCATTGTCGGGAAAAGGGCGCCGGTGCTCGACATCAAGGCCCATCAAACGCATCCAGCGGGCCAGCTTGCCCATCATTTCGTCCACGGCGAACCGCGGCGCATTGCCGCTTTCAAGCTTCGTATCCATCCAGATGTGACGTGTCGTTAAGGGAAAGAATCACCGGCCAGGCGTTTCCGAACTCAACGGTTGTGACGCAGGCGGGCGATATTTTGAATCGGCGAAAATCCGCAATCTCTATTTTCAACAGCTTGCAAACTACAGTACAAAGCGCAAGGTTGTGACTCACCGCGACAACTCGATCATCCGGGTCATAGCTCGAAACGATGGACTTGACCGCCGCCCACGCCCGCTCCTGTAATTGGCGCATACTTTCCCCGCCGGGCATGACCGTGTCGGCAGCCTCTTGAAACCAATTCTTCAGCAAATCCGGATAATTACGAGCGATGCCGGCCATGTCCATCCCTTCCAATTCCCCCTGATTGAGTTCCGCGAGACCCGGCTTGGTGGCTATGTCCAGGTTGTGTCCGTCCGCTATCGCCCGTGCGGTTTCCGTCGCTCTGAGCAAATGGCTCGAATAAACCCCGTCAAGCTCTATTTCCGAAAACCGGCGGCCCAGCGCCACGGCCTGGAGACGGCCCGCTTCATTCAGCGGCGTGTCGGTAGTGCCCTGGCAACGACGCTGGTCATTTAAGTCGGTTCGACAGTGCCTGACGAGATATAGGATCACGGGTTAACCTCGAGCTTTTTATGATGAAATTGAACAAGTATCGAGTATTCATTGAAATGGCGGGAATTGTCCAGATATGAGGGATCCTCCACAGGCTTTTTACTTCGCCTGATATCCGGTTGCCGTTTGCCCGCCGGCGGCCTGAACACCATGCCGAGTGTCCGGTAACCATCGTTAACTATCGGGGAAGATGCGGCTTTGAAGCCCTTCAGCATCCAGCGTAAGTTCAGAAGGCTTGAGGATCGCATGTATTTACCCAAACCCGAGAAGTCCGTCATCCCTTCCGCTACCCTTACTCCGTCGCCTTCCTTCGAGTAGAAATCCATAACTTTATAATCTTTCAACTCTTCATGGGGAGCTGATTCGGTTTTTTTTCGCTTGCGTTTCCCTTCATCGACGGCCTTGCGGCGAATTCTGCCGTGAACGATGAGGAATATATCGCTCCATCCCAGATCGATCGGCTCCTCATCGTCATCGCCCTCGAATCTCAATCCGCCTCCTATCAACGATACCTTCTTCGCTCTCATTGGAGGTGAAACTTCATTCAACTGTTCGGTAGTGACGGAGTATGCTTCGATGCCTATTTCAAGCAATTTCGCGACCAATTTCCTGGCCGGATCGGCTTCATCAAATCGCCTGACCACCCATGGCGCTTCCGAGGCCATTCTGTTACGCACCAGGTAAGAATCCATTTCCATCATTTTAGCGGCTTTTTTAATAACATCGTCATTTATCGCTTTTGAATCGGAGCGTAGTGTAGACCCGTATGGGGGCGACGCCACCACCTGGAAGAATCCTGTTTCTACCGTAGGTACTTTACCGCCTTCGATAATTTTAAGAGAGGGCTTTTTTTTAGGAGTCGTACCGGCGCGCCCGGCTTTTTTAACAGGTTTTTTACTCGAATGCTCCGCTTTCTTATCTGTTTCCCGGCGGCGGTCGGCAAGGAAGCGTTCGGCCATTTCCCTGGTCTCGTCGCGAACTTCGACCTTTTTCGCCCCTTCGAGCGACGCGGAACAATATATGCACTTGGCGGCGCTTTCCGAGTTCGGTCTGCCACATTGCGGACATTCTAAAGGCATATATTGAGGGTAGCACAGTACAAACCTTGGCCGAAAGCGGGGGAAGACTATGAAGAAAGCAACTCAGCGGTCGTTATGCAAATGTTGTACGCTCTTGTTTTGATCCACACGCCAGACGTCAAGATCGGGATCGGCGTCCAGATTAGCCACTGCGTAAGCTATGAAACTATCTTTACTCACTTTGGGAAGTGAAAGGGAATCGGGCAACTTGCCGGGGCCGAGAGCACCTTCGAGAACGTCTTTTCCCATGAAGTAACTGTAGCGCTGATCGGAGCCGACTATATCAAAGCCGATCTCGCTGAAAGTACTGCCATAACGCCTGTTCGCGGCGCGAAACCCGAACTGGGCTATTGCCAAAGACTGGAGGTTAAGCTCCGCTTCCAACTGCTTTGCCTTCTTGGTGCCTTTTTCATAGTTCTCGAACTGCTTCTCGCATCCGCCGGCAAAGACCAGGATGACGCAGGCTATCCCAAGGGAATAAAATAGTTTTTTCATCATTTAAGCGTCCCTTTTTTCAAGGCTGTCATGCCTTGCCGCTCAGGAATTCTTCCGCTTTATCAACGTCTTCCTTACACCCGATGTATATTGGAGTGCGTTGGTCGAGCTTCTCGGGCATAACGTCGAGTATCGGCTGCGTGCCGGTGCTTGCTCTTCCACCCGCCTGCTCGACCAGGTAAGCCATCGGCTTGAGTTCGAACAGAAGCCGCAATTTGCCATTGGGCGCGTTTTTCAGAGCGGGATACATGAATATGCCGTTGCCTTTCATGAGCACCTGGTTTACATCGGGCACCAGGCCGCCGGAATATCGCAGCTTGACGCCGCTTTCCTCGATGTATTGCACAAATCGCTCGTGCTCTTCGGTGTAATCCTGCCTCAATCCGCCGGGGCTGTAAATTTTTGCCTTTGGCGCCATTTTTATGTCTTCGGTGCTCATCACGAATTCCCCGAGATGGTTCATGCCGAATTCATGCACTCCCTGACCGACGGAATACACCAATGTAACCCGTGGACCGTATTGAACGTAAAGCGCGGCCACCTGCTCATTCCCCGGCCTCAACAGGTCATCGCCCTCGTGAACCGAAACTATAGTCCCGATGGCAAGGTTCACGTCCACCAGACTGGATCCGTCGAGTGGGTCGTAAGCAATACTGAACTTGCCACCCGACTTGTAACAGGCCATGATCTCGCCCTGCTCCTCGCTGGCCATGTTGCGCACCAGACCGCTGACTTCGAGCCGGCGGCGCATTATTCGGTCGGATAACACATCGAGAGCGAGTTGCTGCTCGCCGTAAATGTTGCTCGTGCCCGCTATGCCGAGATCGCCGGTCTGGATCGAGTTGACGATGTATTTCACCGCCACCGATACCTCCATAATAAGCTCCACCAGATCCGCATCAACGCCGCTCGAGCGCAAGTGGTACCTCAAATCGATATGGCGCGCTTCCGGATCCCTTTTACCCGACATGGGTGTCATCGCCTATCCCTCCTTTCAACCGAATTCATAACCTGCAAATTAACACTTCTAAGCCGACCGCGCAACAGCTTCGACAAACTGCATCGAGCGCCCTACTTTTTCTTTAGAAAAAGAAAAAGTAGGCAAAAAGAAACCTGGTTACCGCTTCGCTCACGCTCGCGGGAAAGAAAGTAAGTAAAGCATGTCCTGTGCGAAGTCGAAGGAAAAACCTTGTTACCGCGAACTTCGTTCGCGGCTTTGCACAGCCCAGACCGCGTTCTTGCAACTGTTGGCAGAGTATTTTCACCCACGTCGCATTGCCCTTTTTTGGGCTTCATGCCGAACCACTCGCGTCGGAACATTAC
>CAZDAF010000209.1:0-6879 GCA_964503115.1 uncultured bacterium | reverse complement strand
CCTTTTCCAAATCCGCCATACCCAGCTTTGCCGCTTTACGCATGCCGGCCTCGTCGCCTTCGTCCTTTGCGGCGAGTGCTCCTTCGATGTAACTTGCGCCTCGTTCGTAATAATCGTACCACTGACCCCTGAAATTTCCCGCAGTCACGCCGTAGTCGGTTTCGCCGATTCGGATGCGCTCCGCCTGCTCGACGGCGCAAGCGGAGACCACCAACAATATTACCGCCAGAACAGTTGCGGCGCGCTCGAAATGAGCGAGGCGAATTGTAGACAAGGGATTTAAATCCCTTGTCCGGGAGTTGGCAAGTGGACGATGTTTCATCACTCTATCCTCCTAAAAATGCAAAATACTGGACAGCATAACGATATGCTGCGATACCGCTCCGTGTTGTTCATACAGAGGTACTCCGTCAAAATCGGTAACGGTCGCAAGCGTTGCCGACTGGCTCCAACGGTACTGGTAAGCGACATCGAATATAAACCTCTTGAAAAGCACAACGCCCGTTCCGGCGGTGGCAGTGTAGAAATCGTCGGGGTGGCCTTGGGCGGGTTCCGGGTCGTACGCGAATCCGAGTCGCACCGGAATAATCGTTTTCGGCAATATGAACAGATATTCGGCGCCGAGTCGGGCGGTGACCACACCGTCGATATCCGCGTACTGTGTGGCTACTCCGCTGACAGCGCTGGTTTCCCTTCTCGGGACGTACAGATCACCGCCTGTACCAAAGCCGGCAGGAGATGCCTTTTCGTCGGTCTTTAAATATTCCTTGATTATGAATTGATCCCATTCAGTATATGAAAGATCGAGCGCCATAGTAAAGTTGTCGTTAAACCGGCACGCAGCGCCGAGGCCGTAAACCGCCGGGAAGTTTACCTTCCAGCGCCACTCGAATGTATCCACGACCGTCTCCGCATTGGAGTGTTCGCTGTAATAATCCTGGGTGATATCAACGGTGGCGGTGAAAGGCGTCTTGTAGACGGCGCCCAGGGTGAGATGTCTTGTTGCGTTCCATAATATCCCCAGGTTGGCGTTAATACCGAAAAAATTATCATAACGGGTTTCGAGGGTGGTGTAACTGTCGAACGGATTTTCCTCAAATTCCGTAATTGCCAACTCGCCCTCGTCCCCGACAGTGGGTCCGGGAGTGCCGTCGGTGTCTTCCCATTCTCGCGCATCGACCTCACCGTCTCCGTTGATGTCAAGCCAATTGACAACCTCGTACTTGAACCATCCTTCACGGCTTTCTTCATAGTCAGCCTGGTAGCCGTCGTTGATTATGCCGTTCGTCCAGAAGTTGAGCGTAACGCCGACCGATAGCTTAGGGGTGATCTGTACCGCGAAGGCCGGCGCAAAAGCGCCTATATCGCCGGTTACCTTGTTTGTCAAGGACAGTTCATTGTTGTGAATCAAATACCCGTCCTGCTCGTAAAAGTCGTAGCCGAATACAGGATGTGGGCCGAGGGGGTCATAGGTGTCAGGATCGGCAATATCAAAATCCCTGGTATCTTCTACAAGGTCGGTGAAAGACTGTTCGAACTTGCTGTTGAAATCGAGCAGTCGCTGGTAATTGAAGCTTACTATCATATTGTATTTGGCGAATGTGAATGGGTAACTTATTGCGATATAGTTGAAATCCGAAAAGTTGGCGGTACCCATCCTTTCCCTGTCCTCGTATGAAAACATGACCGCCGATTCGGGTTTTGCCAGCACGATCAATGCGGCGGGGTTCCAACTGGCCGCCGTCGCGTCGTCGGCTATTGCGATGAAAGCGCCACCCACCCCAAGCGCGCGGGCGCCCGAGCCGACGACATTGGGTGAACTGGTGACCTCAAAATCCACATCTCCCATTACCGGGCCGGAATAAAGGACCGCAACGAAAAGACTTGCTGAAAACGCGAGGATAGGAAAGTGTTTTTTCATGTTCTAGCTCCTTTTTGCTCAATTTAATTCAATTACGGGTGTACAACGGGCCGTAGTTTGCAGTAAAGACCGGAAAAAGGGCACCCGCATACTCTTTTTCCGGCCCGGTTCCTCGAATTTAAGGGACCTGTTCCTCTACTTTCATATCGCGGTACACCCGCACTTTCTTCTCGATAATTTTGGCCTTCGACTGAGTTTTTTTCACCTCGGTAACTTCGACCGTGCCGATTACGCGCCCTTTGCCCTCGATTTCCGGCTGCACTATGTCGAGCTTCGTGCCGACCATAATCCCAACGTCCGATCCGATGTTGAGATCGACCGTGTTTCCATGGACTTGCTCGATTATTCCCCTTATCGGGAAGGCGCTTTTTATCTTCTGGAGAAGCATGCCGCTGATCCGGTCGGCAACTTTGTTTATTCCCAACTTGCGATCCATCGGCTCGGCGAGCGCTACCGCCACGTTGCTGGTTTCAGTCTCGATGACCCTCATACTGACCTGTACGCTCTCGACATCGCGGATGATGCTGCCGGTGGCGATAAGTCTTGCGCTGAGCAGCCGGCCCAGCTTGAGCGCCGTGCGCGGGTCGGCCAAATCGGAACTCGATATCTTAAGCTCGTTGAGCAGCACGTCGAGCATGGCGCGGTCGACTACCTTGATGCGGCCGTCTTGCTGGAACGCCTGGGTGAGCATCAATAGTATGTAGTCATTTTCGCCTTCCCTGCCGGGGATAAGCCCCATGCTGCGTAAATCGAGGAATGTGATAGTTTGCGGCCTCGAGGTCCACTCGTCGCCTTTCGCCGCCGCTGCGGGAGCGGTCGTACCGGTATCTCTTCGAGCGATGAGATCGTTGACGGACTCTCTGATGCGTCTCTGCTTTTCGGAGTTATTAGCCAATTGTTGACGCATGACCGTATCGCGCAAAAGCGAGGCGATGACAACATCGTTGGGATCGGCCTTTTTAGCTTCCTCGAACACTTCGATAGCCTCGTCCGTTTTGCCCATACGCGCCAGTGTTACACCGTGGTTTGCTCGAGCTTCGGTGTTTTTTGGGTCTGTCCCGACGGCCCGTGCGTAGTTTTGGGCCGCTTGAGTATTGTCACCGTCCGCCGCGTATATTCGCCCGAGCTGGTTGTACGCCACGGCTCGCTGCCATTCGAGACCGCCTTCAATCTTCGTTGCGGCCATAAATTCATTTCGGGCCGTTTCGTTATCCTGTTCATCGAGGGCTATTTTCCCGAGGACAACGTGAGCATAAAGCCTGTCGGGGTCTTCCCTTAAAGTCTGTGCCGCTTTACGGCGCGCCTCCTCGGTGCGGCCGGTTTCATAAAACACAGCAGCCAGTCCATCGAGGCCTTCGGTGGCGTTATCGCCCTGGGCCATTGCGAGGAACGCCTGTTCGGCCTCGGCGGCCTTTCCGTTGCGCAGTAATGCAAAAGCCTTTTCGTAAGCGCCGGCCTCGCTCGACACCTGCACGGGCGGCACGATCGGCGCCTCGGTGCGTGTAAACTTCCAGATTCCCACTCCGACCAGAATCACCAACAGCACCGCCAGAATTCCAATACTTATCGATGTGAAGCTCGGGCCACCGGTGCGGACGGCCTCTCCCACCGCCGAAGGAGCGACTCCACGCGGCCCGCCGGCGACCGCAGTCACCGGTTCGCCATGTGCCGAAGCCGCCTCTGCAACTTCATCCTCTTCCTCCTCCGCAAGATCTATGTAAATACGGGTCGGATCGCCGTACAGCATGTAGCTGGCCCAAACGATGGTGTCTTCACCGTATTTATCTATAAGCTCCATCCGTGCCCTTCGGACCGCTTCGCCGACACTGTGGCCATCGAGAGTTTCGCGGTAGAAAGCTATGGCGAAATCCGCGCCGGGGCTGTCGAGGATGTCCCAGAACGTACCGATGTAATGCTGGACTCCGGCCAGCAGGAATGCATTGGCCAGCCCGAATATCTGTTCTTCGTAGTCTTCGGTGACCTGCCATTGTTCCGTAGCGCCGGATTGACAGCCGTTTGCGAATACCAGGGCAGGCAGCGGCCTTGCGCCCGTCATACTCTTCACGTCGGCGCTCGAGAACTTGCCGTCGTCGAGCAACCAACCGGAGAGTGAGGGATCTTTTGAATCATAGTCGGCGTGACCCGCGTAATGGACGATGTCAAAGTCGCGTAACTTGCTCTTGACGTACTCGACAGTAACCTCGTTAATCTTGAGGTTTGCGTTGATGTAATCGCTTTCGGCATCGAGCACGTCCCTGATCAGTCCGCCTTCATTGGCGCTGTGCGGCAGGTCGCCTCTCGGGTCAGCGACGACCAGCATTTTCAAAGGCTTGCCGATGGATCGAGCGACGCCCTCGGTCACTTGCTGGCGGGTACTGACGATACGCCCCATACTGAATCGCCGGCATAAGAATTGCTCACCGTCGTACAGCAATTCCCATGGAATGTGAACAAGGTTGTCATCGAGCCTCAGGATCAGGTCGCTTGCCTTGGTAGTGGCAAGTTTTTTCTTGGCGTCATCCGAAAGTATTACATCGTAGAGCAATTGCCCCGTTGACTGAAGCTGCTTCAGTATTTCCTTTGAAACTCTGCCGCGCTTGTTCGCACGGTTGAGTAAATTCGTAAGCTCGCGGCACAGCCTTGATATTTCCTCTTTCTCGATCTTTTTGTCCTCATAATGATGTACTGTGCGCTCCTCACCTTTCAGCCGTTCGTAGCTGGAGACCTTGAGATTTTCGGCTTCAAGCGAAGCATCGATCTCGAATACACTCCTGCGCTCGTCGCCGCGTCTTGATATTCTGCGAGTGCCGGTCTTCTTGAATGTGCTTTCCGCAACGAGTTGTTCTTCGCTCCACACGACGCGGTATATCTTTTCCTCGTCGGTTTTTCCCTTGAAGGTGGCCTTAGTATGGAAGCGGCATATAATGTCGTCGGTATCCTTTACGGCGTTGTAAACGCTCTCAGAAATGAGAATCTGATCCGCTTCCGCCTGGGTCTCGATTCTGGCTGCGAGGTTCACCGCATCGCCGAACAGGTCGTTGTCCTTGCAAAGCGCCACGCCGTGGTTTATACCAATGCGGATATGTATCTGCTCGCCTCCCTGCCGATTCTTGTTGAAGTAGAGCAGGTTATTTTGCATCTCCATGGTGGCTCGTACGGCGGAGGCGGGCTCGTCGAAAACGGCCATAATGGCGTCCCCGATCGTCTTTACCACGCGGCCTCCATAGGCCTCGATGGTGGGGAAGTGCATTTCATTGTGTTTTCGTATCATAGAGAGGCCTTCGATGTCTCCCTTGCTCTCGAAATACTGCGTCGAGCCCTTTATATCCGTGAAGATGATGGTGACTTCCTTGCGGAACTCTTCTTCGAGGATTTTATCCAGCCGTTCGCGCTCCTCGAGCAGTTCCTCGATGGATTTGAATTTCTTTTCGTCTTTCATTTCAGTTACTCCCCTTTCATTTCCAGAGCCAGTTCGCCCAGCGAAACGCCTCTCCTGGATATTAGTATGGAATATGGCCCAAAGGGCAGGCGTTCAAAGACCGCCGCCCCCCCCGGCGCCATATAGCTGGCGAGCTCCTTGTTTTTTGATTTTAGCGTAACTCTTATCGAAGGCATCGGTATGCCTCCCCCCTCCTTAAGTACGACCTTGACTTCCCCGGTGCTCGGGCCGATGCGTTCGATCTCAACTTCGGTGTCTATTCCGCCTATTGATTGAGCGCATGCGACGAGGCTGCCTTCTACCGCCTTACCGCTTCGGGCGTTCGTGTAAACCGGGGCGAAGTATTGGGTACGGCTGCCGGTGTTTTTGAGCACCTCGACGAAATCGGCGGCGAATCTAACAACAACCTCCCAGGGAGATTCCTTATCCGGCAAGGCGGCGGTAGCCCTTGATATGGTCTCGAATGGAATTCTCAGCCTGCGCGGCGGATCGCCGCATGCCGCCATTACCGTTTCCCGGCACCGGTCGCACACAAGGAAATGGGAGGCCATCTCAGTGTGCTCGGCGTCGGAAAGCTTACCCTCGATGAAGGCCGCCAATGTTTCCTCGTCAGGACATCTTATCGTCGGCCTTTGTTTTATCTTCATCAGCACATCCTTGATCATTCGGTCTTGTTTCATCAATTTGCTCCCCTCGGACATCCCTCTATTCCTGAGACTTCATGTTGACCCATTACACTCTAGTTTAAGAGACTAAAAACTCACTGAAATCTTGCAATTTCATGTATTTCTTATGAATTGTTTCTTTCCGTCAGCATGCGATGTAGTTTCTCGTGGAGGCGATGCTTTTTGGAATATACCGTTCCTACGCTGACATCGAGTATCTCCGCTATCTCTTCGGGGGAAAGCTCCTGTTCGTAATAAAGAGAAAGGAAAAGAAGGTCATCGGGAGGAAGGTTGGGTATAATTTCATAGGCGATGAGGGAGCGTTCCTTGTCGAGCAGTTCGTCTTCAGGATTACCGGAGGCGGGGTGATCCTCTACCGAGGGGGCCTCATCAAAGGGTCGGCTGATCGGCTTCCTTCCGCGCTCGCGCAGGTAATCTATAGTGCGGCGGCCGGCGATGAGCCTTATCCAACTCGCCAAGGTGCAACCGTTACGGCCCTCAAAGCTCTTGAGCCTGGCGAAATCGGACTCGAACAGCATGAGGAATGTTTCTCCGAAAAGGTCATCAATCTCCTCCGATTGGGCTGAAATACTTTTCACCTTGAATGCCTTGTGTATGCTGTAGTAGACCAGTTTAGAGAATTTTCTGATAAATTCTTCCATCGCGCCCCGCTCTCCCGAAACGCAGGCGTCGAGAAGCTCCCTGTCGGTTTTAAATCGCTTGCTCATACCACTAGAAACAGTTTATACCGGAATACCCGGTTTTACCACTAAATTCGCTGCGCGGATAACCCGCCAAGTAGTTCCTGTAGCGAAACGCGATAATTGGGCATTGGCGCCTGAATTTGGAGTGGG
>CAZDAF010000208.1:0-6908 GCA_964503115.1 uncultured bacterium | reverse complement strand
AACAATAGCAGAGGTTGAAAGGATGCTTAAAGCGCTTATCAAATCTCTTGAAAGAAAACACTCGGCCCCTCGTATCCTTGAATCCTCGAATCCTTCTTAAGTGGAGATTAAGCAAATGATGATCGATTTGACATTGCTGATGATAATCGCTCAAACTGCAGGGGAGGAAGCCGGGAAAGCTATTTCGTGGTGGGAGATCGTGAAAGGCGCCGGGCCGATGGTGAAGTTCGTCTTGATACTTCTGGCCTGGTTCAGCGTCATGTGTTGGGCGATAATCGTTTTGAAGTATTTACAATTTCGTAGGGCACGTAAGTTCAACGGGCGGTTCCTCGAAATATTCTGGGGCGGCTCGAGCCTCGAATCCATATATCACGACACCAGCCCATTACGCCGCAGCCCGCTGGCGCAGGTGTTTCGGTCGGGGTATCAGGAGCTTACCAAGATCAAGCGCTCCAAGCGCGAAGATAAGGATCATGAAGAAGGCATCGCGGCGCACCTGGGTGGCGTCGAGAGTATCGAGCGGGCGTTGCGTCGAGCCGCAGGCGCCGAAAGATCGCGACTCGAGCGATACCTGAGCTTTCTCGCCACCACCGGCAGTTCCGCTCCGTTCGTCGGTCTGTTCGGCACTGTTTGGGGCATCATGACCAGTTTCCGGGAGATAGCGGTGATGGGCGATGTGGGTTTAGAGGTGGTGGCCCCGGGCATCAGCGAGGCGCTTATCGCCACCGCCGCAGGACTGGCCGCCGCCATCCCCGCCGTGGTGGCTTATAATTACTTCCTGGCCCACGCTCGAGGGGCGGCTTCCGAAATGGAGAGCTTCAGCGCGGATATTTTGAACATTATTCAACGACATTTCCTCTAAGCGAATAAGGCGCGAGGTGATAAATTGGCTATCGGGACGGATAAAGAATCGGACGGCGCGTTAAGCGAGATCAACGTGACGCCGCTGGTGGACGTTATGTTGGTGTTGCTCATCATATTCATGATAGTGGCGCCCAAGCTTACTTCGGGGCTGAAGGTGAATTTGCCCAAAGTCGAAGCGGCGCCCGTAAAAATAGACGCCGGCGAGGTTGTTATCAGTATAACGGGGGAAGGCGGCTTACACGTCGGGAGAAAAACGGTCACCATGGATACGCTGCCCGTCATTCTTAAAGAGCAAATGGGACTTCGCGGGAAAAATAAGGTATACTTAAAAGCGGACGAAAATGTGCGCTACGGCCGAGTGGCCGAAGTGATGGCTCGAGTGAAAAGTGCCGGTATTACAGGTTTGGGCATCATAACCGAACCGCCGGACAAGGACAAGAAAAAAGGGCACAGGTGAGAAACAAGAGGAAAAAAGACCGGCTTGACCCATCTCTGGCGCCGCTGGTTGTGGTTTCGCTGGTGGGCCACTTTGTGTTTTTTGGGGTATTTATGTTATTACCCTCGAAGAGCACTGCCGACGAACAGCCTCTCTACCAAGTGCAGGAAGTAAACCTCGTTTATGCCGACGAGATCGGCGGCGGGGTTTGGGGCGAGCCGAAGCGAGGCCCCATGCACAAAGGCAGGATAAAACTTCCGCCTTCGCAGCGGTCGGTGAATGTATCGCCTTCGAAACCTTCAATAAAAGTTGGAGTACCCACCAAGACGAAAAAAAAGAAAAATCGGCAAGAAGGCATCAATATACCCGATGCGTTGCGCGAAGCGATATCGAACCTCAACAAAAACCGCGAGGGCGAATACACCAGACCTGACGGCGACCCTAAAAGCACCAACCCCGGCCCACCGGGCCCGCCGGGCGGAGATATATGTTCGGTATATAGAAAGCGCGCCAGCCGCCTTATACGTCGCTCAGGCTCCGTCCCGGAAGCGGCGGGTAAATCCACCTCCATCGCGGTGACCATCGGGCCGGGAGGAGGCGTCAGTAGCAAGCGGATCACTAGAAGCTCGGGCGTCCCGCACGCGGACAGCGTAGCGCTGAGCCTGGTGCCCGGCACTTTCGGCGCGCCGCCCGCAGAGTGCGGAAGCATCGGGTTAAGAGTAAGGGTGAGGTTCCACGGAAAGTCTACTCGAAAGGGTCTCAACGAATCGAACTCACGCAAGCGACGTTCGGAGAAGTCATCGGGTGATCCCATTCAACGGGCCCTGGACGACTTGTAAAATCAATGCATCTTCCCCTCGGTTATGAGTACCATAAGCTTTCTGGAAGAAATAGATCAGGTGAAAATAACGGGAATGATTTATAAGAAATATGTTGAAAGATCATTACTATGTTTGTTAACTATGGTGTTTTTGTCAGCGGGGTGTGCCGGGAGCGCCATGGACGCGGTCGCCCGGGCTCATGTCGCCATCGGCAAGGCCCGTAAAGCCGGAGCGGAGATTTATATGCCTGTCGAAATGGCCCGCGCGGTGGCGGCTTACGAGTTGGCCACCGCCGCTATCAAGGAAGGCACCATTCCCGGTTACTCGAGTGCACGCCGGTTCGCTTTAGAAGCCGAAGAGCGAGCTATATCTGCAAAAGAGAAGACTATCGCAGTGCGACTGGACAGGGCAAGAAACCCGACGCCGAGTACAACTCCGTCACCGGCGTTCGAAGCTGTCGCACATAAGCGGGAAAAAATATCGCCGATTGAAAAAAAGCGATACATAGCGGCGGCACGGCGCCGGATAAGAAACGCCGCTTTAACCAATGCGCAGGGAACAATAGCTCAAGGAAAGGTGGAAGTGGAATGCTGGATTTCGCCGGACGGCAGGATCATACAAATGTTGCTTAGAAAAGGCAAACCTTCCGACCCACTGGCGCAACAGGTACTAAAGGGCCTGAGGAAATGCAAGGTTGATCCCTTCCCCGCCGGAATGGAAGAAGATTACCTCAAAATTCGTATTAAAATCGACACCACCGGCAAACGCAGGGGAAGTAAATGAAGACGTCTTCCAGGTTAAAGCAAAAAAATCTATCAGTCGTTTGTACGACGCTTCTCGTCGCCGCAGCGCTTTTCGCGATTATCGCGACGGCGCAAACATTGGACATAGACGCCCCGCCGGGCACCAGCGCAGATGACGCCATCCCCGACGTGATCATCGACGTCTATGGCGGTGGATTGCTCAAGACCAACCTTGCCGTTCCGTCTTTCGTCCCACATGGCGGTGTGAAGGATCGCGGCAGCCTCGGTCGAGAGGGCGCGATGATAGTCGGCAGGGATCTTCATTTTTCGAGTTTCTTCAACGTCATCTCGGCGCCCGAGTTGCCCACTTTGCCCGAGGGAGGTTACCTCGAATCAAACATGGATTTCGCGCCTTATGCGGCGGTCGGCGCGGAGCTGTTGATTGCGGGAACATACTCGCTGGACTCGAAAGGCATCTATACCTTCGACCTGAAGCTGTTCGATGTCGTCCAGAAGGCCATGCTGACCCGTGTTATTTACCACGGCGGCAAGAAAATCTTTCGCAGGTTGATGCATCGTTTTTCGGATGAAGTACTACGGAGCGAAACAGGGATACCCGGTCCCTTCGAAAGTCGCATCGCTTTCGTGGCGGACTCGAAGGGACACCGTCAAATATTTATCTGCGATACCGACGGGCGCAACATGGTGAGATTGACGCACAATGACGCCATAAACATATCTCCCGCATGGTCGCCCGATACTAAAAAGATCGTCTACACTTCTTATATCCTTAAGAACCCCGATATTTTCATTCTGCCCATATCGGGCGGCAGACCCAAGCAACTGTTCGGAGGCAGGGGACTAAATTATGGCGCCGACTGGTGCAAGGCCAACAACCGCATTGCATTTGCCAGCTCGAAAAACAGCAATGGAGACCAGGAGATATACACCATCCGCCCGAACGGCAAAGATCTCGTGCACGTTACTCACGACCCGTGGTCAATAGACGTGTCTCCAAGCTGGAGTCCGGATGGCAAATATATCGCCTTTGTTTCAAGCCGCTACGGGGATAAACCGCAAATTCTGGTCACACCTGCCAGGGGAGGAACGGCCACAAGGGTCAGTCGTACCGGCGGCTACAACACCGACCCGTCATGGAGCCCGTCGGGCGACTTCATCACTTACTGCGGCCGCGCGGGAGGCGGACTCGATATACTCGCGGTCAGGTTGGGCAAGGGTCTCGAAGTTCTGCAAACCGTCGCCGTAACGAATCGTCCCGGCGCGGACGAAACGCCTTCCGTCAGCCCCGACGGCAGATTCGTCGTCTACAGCCACGGGTTCTCGAATAATTACGACATTTATATGACCAGCATGCGCGAGCAGAAACCGCGCAGGATAACGCGCCTTCCGGGCAAAGAATCGGCCCCGGCCTGGTCGCCACGACTTCCCATCAAGTAGACTCTTCCAATCATTCCCCGCACTCGCGCCCCCGGCAGTAACGCCCGGTATCAGGCGGGGCAAACTCCACCTTTAATGATGACTTGACGCCGGTTTTCGGCATTGACTTTCAGGTCGAATAGCTATACATTAGGGTCAGGATAATCAAGGGGGTGCAATATGGCAAAGGCGCGTGGATGGGCCGAATATTTCGAGAAACTTGTTCGCATTGTGCCCGGTATGAAGGGCTACCGGGACAAGGAAGCTTTCCGGGACAGCGACAAGGCCGTGCGGGTGAATGTGGCCCAACAGCTTGGCGGTGTAAAGAACGAACTTAACTCATGGAAACGCGAGCTTGTCGATGACGGAAAAATAAAGTACCTTGACCTCGTAGACCGCGCCGTCAGGAAAGTCGAAGGTCTGGCGGACAAGGTAAGATTCGACAGCTACGGTTATTCGGGCTACTTCGATCCGGTGAAAATTCGAGAACCGGAACTCGAAAAGCTTTACCAATTCGATTTAGGGCTGTTCGACGGCGTGGAACGCATCCACAATGCCACCCGGACGGCGCGTTCTTCCGGTTCGGGCGACGTGAGTGCCGGGGTGAAAACAATCGAGGACGCGCTCGACTCTTTCGAGAAACACCTTGAAGAGAGACGCTCTTTCGAGCCGCCCCCGCCCCCGGTATAAAAATACCAACCGGGTTAAAACCGAAACGCTAAGTATACTTCCTTATATGGGAGTGAAACGTGAGGATTGGATCGCCGCCGGATGGCGCATGAATAAGCTTCGTAAAAAAGGCTTAAACAAGGCCCTTTTTGCGTTTGATTTCGCGCAGGACTTTTTGGTATTCGATTTTGAATATGGGGCTGTTTTCGGGTATGTTTTTTATGCGGGCGCGCACCTCGCGGTCGATATCCTCGTCAACGTCGATATGCCTGCGAAATATATCGAATATCTTTTTCCGCATGGGAGCGTCTTCGCTATAGACCTCGTCGATGGAATCTTCCGTCATAAAATATCGTATAATTTTATCGGCAAGGTATTCCAACGCCTCGTCGCCCAGCTTAACTTCCCTCTCCTGAGCCAGTATGCCTTTGACCTTTTGCAATTGAGTTACGGGCAGCCCTTTACGTTCCATTATAACCTTTGCGGTTTCTGAAATGGCGTGTTCGTCGTTCGAGTATTCCTCGATGAAACGGGCAATATCTTTCACCACCACGTTATGGAGGGATCCCATAATTTCTATATCCCCGTCCCGTACCATGGTGTCCACGACGCCTTCTGCGATAGGGGTAATTTTTTTGCGGTAAATTTTCATAAATTCAACTCATTTCTTGAACAGTTCATCGAACTTTTTATGCGCTTCATTTGCCGACGCAGCTTTGGCGCCTTCGCCCGAATGATCGGCGAGCCGGAACCAGTCGCAAAAATTGGCTCCCTCTCGGTCTGAAACGTATTCGCTGTGTGTCTCACGGCACTGGTTGTGGTACCCTTCGTCGTAGAATTCGCAGTTCAAACAACAGCGTACGTACGCTCCACACTCGGAGCACACATCGCTTCGGGATACCCCGAGAGTCACATTCAATTCTTTGCCACATTTATAACAAAGTTTCACAATACCGGTAAAAGTTAGCAAAAAACCAGCGGTTTGCAAGCCACAAAAGAATGTTATTCGGAAAAAGGCGAATTGTTGACGGAAGTTACATTTTCAAATAATAAGGTTGCCCCGGTATTTCCGGGTCTTCGAGCTTATCGAGCCCTTTTGATGTATAAAGCCATGTGGCAAGTCCCATTATCAAGAACGACACCGCTATTATTTTAAGAAGCATTTTGGCGGCCTTTTTGTACTTCTCACGGTTCATACAACTGAAACCTCCTGCGTTTGCTCTGGTATATTATACGAAAGCCATGCCTCGAATAATCGGCCATTGGCAGCGTTAGCAATATAATCGGCCGAGCCTGTATGTGACTTTGCATTTTCAATTCGTTCACATCTATGTGCAGTATTCCCTTTTTAAATTCCAACTCGGGCGAGTTCCGCTCCTCGGTCGACGGTAAGACCAGATATGTACATTCATTCCATATCCAATATGGCGCCCAGCCGTAAGTTTTCTCGTCATGGGCTCCTGCGGGCCGGTTCAAAACAAGTGCGTCGGGTGGTATGTATTTTTTCATGAGATGAAAATCGGTAATATCCCCAATTCCAATAACATTCAACGTTTTAGCAGCCTGCACTGCCGAACTGAACCATCCCCCAATCACAAATAGTAGCGCCACAATCACAGCCGCTCCCGTATCGAGCGATGGGCGATTAGCTTTGGACGAAAACAAATACACAATAAAAAACCCCAATAAAATTAAAGGTATCTTGATGTCAGGCAGGTAATCAAGGGATAGAAAGTCTCCCTTTCCAAGCTTATGCCATGCGAAAAAGTAACTGAAACCAAGATACAATATCGAGGCTAATAGAGCGCTTATGGCGCGAAATCGCAGAAAGCCTTTCTTGTTGCCTATATACCATCCCCCCGCAAGGCACAGGGGACAGGTAAGACTTGCGATAAGCGCTGTCGGCGTAAACATGGCATAAAACTCACCGAAACAACC
>CAZDAF010000207.1:0-6910 GCA_964503115.1 uncultured bacterium | reverse complement strand
CCGCTGCTCGCCGAACATTTCCTCAAAAAATATTCGCAAGAGCTTAAATCTCCATCCAAAAGCTATTCCAAAAAAGCTATGGCTAAGATTATCGCGCATCCATGGAAAGGCAACGTTCGGGAGTTGGAAAACCTGATCGAGCGCGCGCTCGTGCTATCGACATCCAAAGTTATCGGCCCGGACGACCTACCCTTCGAGCCGTCATTGCGCTCCCCGAGCATAATCGAAAAAGCCCTCGAAGAAAACCTGACGCTCGATCAGATCGAGGAACTGTACATACGTGAAATTCTGGAAAAGACGGGCGGAAAGAAAGAAGATGCCGCCAAAATTCTCGGCATCAACCGCCGCACTCTATACCGCAAGGAACACAAAATTTTTCCCAAAAAACACGCCAAAGTAAAATCCGGTTAAAAATGAATAGGAACCCGATAAACATGCCGGAAGTGAAAAGCGGATAGCCCCTACAGACAGCGGAAAAGAGGGTTTCCCGTTGACCATGTCCGGCGATGCGTGTATATTACAAGTCGTTTTCTCGAAGCGACTAAAAGACCGTCGGGAAATATAAAGCAATAAGGAGGCGAAAAATGCCCGTTATAAGAACCCCGGAAAAGCGTTTTACAAATCTCCCGGATTATCCTTATGAGCCGAACTATGTCGAGATAAACGACATGCGCATTCATTATGTCGATGAAGGAGAAGGCGAGGTCGTGCTTTGCCTTCACGGCGAGCCGAGTTGGAGTTACTTATATCGGAAAATGATACCGATACTTTCCGAAAAGCATCGGGTGATAGCGCCGGATTTCGTCGGGTTCGGGCGCTCGGACAAGTTCACCCTCCGCGAGGAATACACCTTCGAGATGCACCGGGACACGTTGCTCAAGTTTATAGAAGAGCTGGACTTGAAGGGAATAACGGTAGTGGTTCAGGACTGGGGTGGATTGATCGGCCTCCGGGTGGTGAGCATGATACCCGAGCGGTTCGCGCGCCTGGTGATAATGAATACCGGCCTGCCGACCGGGGATGAGGAAATACCGAAGGCTTTCCTTATGTGGCAGCGGTTTTCCAAAATAATGCCGGTTATACCCGTAGGCATGGCATTGAAAATGGGATCTCTACCTTCCAAACCCGGAGAAAAACGGGGTTTTCGTAAGAGCTTAAGAGAAGCATCACGAGCCATGCCGTCCGAAGTCGTCAAGGCATACGTTGCACCTTTCCCGAGCAGTAAGTACAAGGCGGGAGCGAAGGCGTGGCCGTTGATGGTGCCGGTCAAACCCGACGATCCTGTTTCGGACGAAATGCGAAAGGCTCAGGAAGGAATGAAAAAATGGGAAAAACCCGCATTGGTGATGTTTTCGGACGGAGACCCCATCACCAGGGGTGGAGATGAGTGGTTCAGGGAAAACATCCCAAGCGCAAAAGATCAACCGAAAATCGTCATCGAAGATGCAGGTCATTTCCTGCAGGAAAGAAAAGGCCCTGAAATAGCCCGGCATATACTCGACTTTATCGAAAGAACACCGGCATAATAATCATGCAAGGGTCCGTGCGGGCCCCTGCGAAAATTTCTAATTTGCAGGATTGATCAGTTAAAAAATCACTTTACTTGACATTGCCGCGGGCCTTGACCAACTCAGCAATTTTCATTCGCACTCGCTCTTGTTTTTTATAATAGTCGTTCAACCCGTCCATGGACCCGACCTTATAAGATCCCCTGTTTTTCCTCGGCAATTTCCGATCGCTATCGTATCTCCATCTTTTTACGAACTGGTGAGTGAGCTTTATATCGAATTGACTGGATATTTCCCGGGCCACGATTTTGTCGCTCCACCACTTTGGGGCGGTTTTTCTACTGCCGGGCCAAAGTGTTTCGAGTATTTTTCTGCCTAAATCCTTATCCCATTTGAACCATGGTGTGCCTTTTACCAATCTCAATGTTCCTGTTCTCCTTTCAAGATGTTCGTTGCCTGAAGCCTTGAGTTGTTTTGAGCTTTCTTTATAAGGATACAGAAAAAATCTCATCTGTCAACAATATTACCCCCATCCAACGCCGGACAAGATAGAGCCTTACATGGACGGACCCACTTACCCGCCCAAAAGTGTTTTTGGGAAAGTCCCTTTTATATCAAATGGTCCCAGCCGTTATCTTCGAGATATTTCGCATATATGGGATGGAATTTCCTGACAGTGGGGAGGATTTTCAATAATTTCGGCACGGGGCCGAGGGCTACCACGTCTTTTTTAACAAGCGCCTTGGCGAGGTTGACCCGGCCAATCCAGAAATTGTGCCCGATGTCGGCATCGACAATAAAGGTGGCGTCGGGCTTCTTGTTGTCATCGAAGGTAATTTCTATCGGCTTGGCGGCGCAGTCGATGAAAATCTTCAGGTCGGGATCCCGGAGATCGAAAACGACCGTCAGCTTCGTGCCGTTAAGAACATCGAACGGCTTGCTGATTGCCGGGTCATCTTTTTTACGTCGCTCGACAAGGTCTATGAAAAATCCGCCAAGTATTTTTTTCGCCTCGTCGGCATCCTTGAATAACGGCATTATTTATCCCTCTTTTCAATTGCGTTTTCGGTCTTCCCGTCAGGATTTTCTTGGGATGACGATTTCATTTACGAATTGTGTAAATATGGTCTGGATATCATCGAGGGGCGTGACGCGTGGATCGAGCATATCGAACTCGAAAGACAACAACGGCACATTTATTTTTTCGGAGGTGCGTTTGAGCATCCCGAAAGCACCCCATGCATGCGTGCATCCAAGGTGACCGGGAAAAACACCGAAGTCAGCCTCGTAAAACCGGCACAAGTTGACGTAGTCGTCTATGTAATCCTCCATCGACCCCAACAGTTGGCGAGTCATGGGGAAATTACGCAACGCGTTCCGCGCGATTCCCTCGAGCATGCCCGTTTCCGAGCCCGTGTCGATAAGTCCCACCGGCGCGTAATATCCGAACATGTCCATCGGAACGGTCACATTGAGTTCCCGCTCGAGCCAGTTGTAGAAATTCAGGTCGGACCACATCGGATCGCCATACCATACAGCGCGAATTTCGTTGCCCTCCGTGGCTTGCTCGCCTCTTTCAATCCTCTCTTTCAAATCGGTCAGTATTTCACGGGCGTAATGAGTGCCTTGCCGAGCGCCGGAAAAGACCGTCACCACAGCAGCCATGAGCGACAACGTCTCGCAACCCTGCGGAGCGGGGCTCGTTCGCCTGAGATCCACCCATTCGAGGATCGTCTCCATCATCTCGTTATAAAGCTCCGAAGCGAATTTCAGCCGATCCCATTCATATCGAATGCCGAGCGATTGTTCGAGAAAATCGATGACCTCCCGGAACTGCCTGCTCATGTAAACGCTTTCCTCCGGCCTGAATCGGTACGGCATATCCACCACGATGGTCGGCATATCGCTGTTATGGGCCGTCATGCAGTTTACGAGGCATGTTTGCGAATCGCACGGTGTGGTCATGTAGAAAGCCGCGTCGCCCCACGGGATGCACTCCTCGACGACACTACCGAGCGCTATACGGTCCACGCTGCAAACCTCGGGCGCCATGCCGGCAGCCTCGGCGGAATCGACCATACGGGCGTTCACTTCGCCGGGAAGGCCCACCAGGGATTGAATTACGGCTAACGCCTCGAATTGATACCAGAAAATGTCCTCATCGGAAAAGCCGTGCAGCAAAGTGCCCGGTACCGCAAAATTGCTCCAGATAATTTTCTTGTTTTTATCAATCGCATCGAAAAGATTTTCGCAATATTGTTTATACACTTCGAGCAGCGCTTTATGAACTCGTTCGGTAGGATCCTCGGCGAATATCTCCTGCAATCCGAGGATCGACTCGTACGCCATTTCCCAAACATCCCACCGTTCTTTACCCAAAATGGCCATAAGGATACCCTCACTTCAATGGGCCGGCGTCAGGCCCGTTGTTCTTCGATCTTTTCAAGAAATGCCTGTACTCGGGTCTTGATCTGCCCTGTGGAAATAACACCGTATTCCCTCTCGAGCGACAACATAGGGATACCTTCCTTGCGGCAGAAATCGAGCATATTATGGTTTTCGGAACCCCATAGCTGGCAGAACTTCAGCCGCTGAAAAACCAACCCTTCCGCATCGAACTCGCGAATCATTTCCTTGAGAATTTCAAACCTATCGTGGAATTTTTCGCCCATGCGTACGCATGGCACATGATAGAAATATCGCCGGGAGATATTTTCCAACGGGTCTCCCCGGGTGTCGACCATTTCCTTGTATGCGCGGGCCCCAAAGCAAACGAACTCGCCGACGATCTGCGCGCCCTGCCCCTCGAGAACCTCGATATAATCCGGTTCGTCAAACTCTCCGCCGCAAACGATCAGCTTCGCCCGCACGGTAGACTCCGGCGCCTCCGATTCCTCCCGCTCGGTAAGGAATTGCCGGCCGAGTTCGAGGAAATCGGACGTCGGAATCTGGGTCGATGCGACGCTGATGGTGAGCATCTCCGATCCGTCGACATGACCCGACACGCCGGGCTTGCGAAGGTTCGCAATGCGGTTCAAAAGGTCGCGCTTCTCATTTGTTACGGCGATGGCTTCACGGAGAGCGTCGTCGGTGATTGATTTGCCGACGAATTCCTCGAGGTGTTTTTTCAGGTCGATTATTTCTTCGTGAAAGGCTTCGTAATTGACCTCGCGAGTGGCGCGAGGCACGGGAACGAAATGAGAGAACGGCATTGGAGAACCGTCCATCCATACCTGAGAAGCGCGGCGCACCTGGTCGCAACTGTTAATGCCTACAAGGCCGTCGAGAAAGTCGTAATGACCGTCGAGGGCCGCGCTGAGCGCCCAGCGGGTGAAAGTGCACAGCCTCGAGCTTATCCACGAATCCCCGCTCGAACTGTCTTCGCTGCCAACACCACGGATGCGAATCGGCAACATACCCGCCGCGAGGATAAGCTCCTCCGGAACGTAGCCGCACCAGTACCCGCAAACCTTGCCGCCGCTTTCCTTATGCGTGCGAACTAAATCATCGCAAGGGCGATCAAGAACCTTACGAAATCGATCGATCAATTCGGCCATATCATTATTCTCGAAATGCTTCCGTTTGATCCCTTACACACAAAAGGGATCATTGATAATATATAACGGCATCGAGAAAAACCAACCGCTATGACGAGGGGCGTCCACAGGGGACGCCCCTTCGATGCAGCTTATCGCATCACGCCCGGTAGGTGCTACTGCTGCTCTACCCACATCGGCCCGCGATTGTACATCTGGTCATAGGTCAGGCGCTTGAGAAAACCGCTGTAAACGTCGAAAGAGTACAAATCTCCACGGAGCATATCGCCCGAGGAATGGCTGCGCGCCCCGGAAACATACACCACCCGATCTCCGTCGGGCGAAACGGCGGGCTGAGCCACAAAAGCATTCTCCTCAGGCTCAACAACATACAAGGTGCCGTCAATGCTGCCCATAAGAGGAAACTGGGCGTAGTTGTTAGTCGGGTCCACCACCAGACCGCTGAGGGAAAAATATTCAAGTCGGCCCTCTATATCGACCCATTGAGGCGGGATGGTATTTGTAAGTGGACTAAACACCGGATCTGTAGCTAAGTCATCGCAATTATCATTCCAATCCATATCTATGCAAGCTCCCCACGGGTCATAGGTACCATCAACGGTGAGAATGATGTTATAGCGACCGATAGCGGCGCCGGGGACGGAATTTTTCATGTTCGCCAAGACAAGCCATGGATATTCGGCGGTAGTGTAATCCGACTCCAAAACCTCAATTTTTGTAGGGCTCCAGGCAGGGTCCCACATCTCGGTAAGCTCACCCAGTTCCACCATATAAGCCATAGGCTCCAGTGTCACCCCGTCCGGTTCGCTGCCTATAAGATAATCAATTACGTCAGTGAATGGGGGGGTAGTACAATTATGGGGAACAGCAGGGAATGGAAGCAACATTGTATATGCGTCCAGAACGACCTCATCCCAGTCCACGCCCGCATAGCTGCTTATATAAACCGGAGTTGAACAGAACCCCGGATCCTGAAAACTGAGATGAATCGCCAGCAGCTTCAGAGCATCCGGGATAGGGAAAAACGAACCTTCCGGGCCGCTTCCATAGTCCAAAAGTCCGAACGGATCGCCGTCAAAATCATGGATTTGATCGCCATAAAAGTAAATTTCATTCGTAAACGACGTGTAAACCGGCCCCGCCCAAACAGACGCATCTGTAATCTGGATTTCATATTTGCTCGAGCCGTTGTCTTGCTCCGTGCTTGCGACGAAAACCAGCATACCGTCGTCGGACACATCGGGGCTTGTCTCCTCGGTGTCGTCGCCACCCGCTCCAGTGAACCGGTACAGCGTCGGCTTGGGGCGCAACACGAGAGTGCCTTTACCGTCACCGCTTGCCCCGAGGCCGATATCATCGCCGGGGTCAGGTGTCATCGCCGTGTATTCCGCCAACCAGTTAATGTATTCCGCTACCTGAACCCGGCACTCACGCACATTGTAGCGGTGGCGCATTCGACAATCTCCGCGCCTGTAAGCATCAAGCTGGGCGCGCCGGAACTCCCTACCACTTTGAATGTGATGGTTTGGTCATCGCCGTCTATGGAAAAGACCAATTGGGAATTGTGTGAAATTTGATAAGGTCCGGGTGTCGATGACATTATTTGCGCGGGCAAGCGTGGAGCAGTTCCATCACCCGGATCCACCACGTCCAGAAGACCGATGTAAACATCGTCATCAATGTAATCTTCGTATTCGAACAGTAATCCCTTGTTTGAAGTTCCACTGACCGATTGGGGTGAGATACCTAACTCGGTATTTGCAGAGCAATTTGCAATGACCAATGTTCTGGTTATAGCCGGTTCCGACGATGGTCCCCAATTTAGGTCCGAGGTGGTTCCTTCCA
>CAZDAF010000206.1:0-6913 GCA_964503115.1 uncultured bacterium | reverse complement strand
AAAAACCTGTTCAATGGAATCCCCAAAATTATCATGTTGCTCAGGTGCCATATAGTCGTAGATGCTTGCCCCGATTGTTTCTTCCATCGTAATACCGGATACCGTTCGATTGATTGCTAAAATTTTCCCATCTCGGTTTACGGTTATAATGATATCGGGGATATTCCGGACTAAGGAACGCCACCTTTCCTCGCTTTCCTGTAATGCCATCTCCGCCCGCTTGCGCTCGGTGATATCCATAACCACTTCAATAACTTTATCAACGGCGCCATCCGGATTCGGAAGCGGAGCTGAAAGCAACAAGTAGTCTCTTCCGTCTCCAGTTGTTAATTCAACGCTTTCCAACTTATTCCCTTTTATTGCTTTTATCATAGGGCAGAAATCACAAGGTTTTTCCAACTCCATGTAAGCTTCATAGCATAACTTTCCAATCACGTCGCCAAATCTATCTTTTAAAAATCGGTTTTGGAAAATGACCTTGTAATCACTTCCGACAATATCGACACCGACTCCGGTATAAGCCAATCCATCTATAAGAGCTTGTAATTTATCTCTTTCCGATTTTATCTTCTCTTTCACCTGCTTGCGCTCCGCTTCCGATTTTTCCAATTCGGGAATTCGTTTGCGCAATTTCTTCAATTCATCTATAAGCTGTTTTTTAGTCTTTCTTTCATCCTCCATTTCAGGCGCCTCCCCGGATGAGCCGCAATCTTCAACTTATAAACCATCAAAGATAAATAGCTTGCTCACCACCAAAAGAAATGTAAACAACGTCAAGCAAATAGTATGCACAATAAAAGTAAAAAATAAAGGGGCCTCGTGAAAGACCCCCGCCGATCGGAGATTGCCGGTAATGTTACTTCTTTTTCTTCTTTTTGCCGCCGCTCATTTCGTTTTTCAGGTCGAGATACATTTCATAAGCTTCTTTCGGTTTCAGGTTGTCGTGGACCACGCCCCTGACGGCTTTTATCATTGCGACCGGCGCATCCGACTGGAATATATTGCGTCCCATATCCACTCCAGAGGCGCCTTCCTGAACGGCATTATAGGACATTTTCAGCGCATCGCGCTCCGGTATTTTCTTTCCGCCCGCCATTACAATCGGCACCGGAGTGCATGCCGCGACGGTGTCGAAACCGTCGGGGATATAATAGGTCTTTACATAATGAGCGCCCAACTCGGCGCAGATACGGCATGCCAGCCTGAAGTAGCGCGCGTCGCGTGCCATGTCCTTGCCGACGGCAGTGACGGCGAGGATGGGAATACCGTAACGGTTTCCCATATCGACAAGCCTGGTCATGTTGTTCACTGACCGGGTTTCATACTCTCCACCGATGAACACCTGCACGGCCAGTGCGGACACGTTCAGACGAACGGCGTCTTCCATGTCCACGGCAAGCTCCTCGTTCGATAATTCCTTCAAAATACTCGGCCCGCCGCTGGCTCGAAGCACGATGCCGCCCCTGTAAGATGGGGGAATGGTTGTGCGCAAAATACCTCGCGTTAACATCAACACGTCCGCATAAGGCGCCAGAGGAACGATTTTCAAGTCGATGCGCTCGAGGCCCGTCGTCGGCCCCTGGAAATACCCGTGATCCACGGCCAGCATTACCGTACGACCGCTTTCGGGATTGAATATGCGCGACAGGCGGTTCTTCATTCCCCAATCCAGTGAAGTCGAACCCTTCAGAAAAAAGCCTTCGCTTTCCTGAGGTACGTCCAGACAATAATCCTTTCCTTCTTTATCGGCTTCAGGCATTGATTTTTCCTCCTTCTTTTATTGGATCGATTTCTTTCATTTCCTCGTCTATTCCTGCGGCCTGATAACAACCTTCATGGACTTCTCATCCTCTGCGAACGCGCGGAACCCATCGACGGTATCCGCCAGCCCGAACCGATGCGTAATCACATCCTCAACGTTCAGGCGTTTTCGGTGGATGAGCTCGAGGGCCGTCTCGCAGTCGACCGGCGCCCCAGCGTATGTTGTCGTAATTGTTACATCCCGTCTCCAGAACAGGTCGTTAATGGATAAAGGTATTGTAACCCCTTTGTCGGTGGGAGCGAAGACAAGTATGGTACCGCCCCGCTCGACGCTGTTTATTGCCTGGTCGAAAACGCTCTGGGCGCTTGCGCACACAATGACCAGGTCGGCGCCGAGACCGTTGTTGATTTCTCTGAACCGCTCGGGCACGTTTTCGCCCGATTCCAGCGTAACGTTGGCGCCGAATCGCTTCGCCGCTTCGAGACGGAACTTCCGTCTCCCTCCGGTAGCGACTATAAGCCCGGCACCCGTTGCGGAGGCGAGAAGGATATGCAGCAGCCCCGAAATGCCGCTTCCGAGCACCAGTACGCTCGAACCGGGCGTTAACCCGGCCATACGCTGACCTCGCAGCACGCACGCAAGCGGCTCAACGAACGTACCTGCGTCATAACTTACATCGTCCGGCAGCTTCCAAGTGCCGCGCTCGACGTTTATTGCCGGAAGCCGTACGTATTCGCAAAATCCCCCGGGGTCGAAGTGAGTGCCTGAGAGAAGCATGTCACAAGCGGTCTCATGACCGGTCCGGCAATAGTGGCACGTGAAACATGGGACGTGATGTGTTGCAACAACGCGGTCACCCACTTTAAATGACTCGACACCGTCGCCGGCCTCGACCACCTCGCCGGCGATTTCATGGCCCAACACCAGAGGCACCTTGTGAATACGATACCATTCCATCAAATCGCTGCCGCAGATGCCGCTCGAATGTATTTTCACCAGCAGCTCGCCCAGCCCGGCCGAAGGCGTGGGCAACTCCTCGAGTCGAACGTCGCGGTTACTGTAGTACATTGCTACCCGCATAAATGAACCCTCCTGATCCAAAGTATGAATTCGGAAACAATTTCCCGTAAATCAACAAGGGGAACTTAGCAGATTTTCACTCAGGCTTCAACAAATTGTTAAGAGCCTTCGCCCTCACCGGCAGACAAGGGGCTTAAACCGCTTGTCTCCGGTTTTTTACTTCAAACGAAATACGTCTTGGACAGGCGAGAATTTTTTCATTCTCCCGACTTGAGTACCGCTCCTTTCGCGGCGCTGGTAACGGCTTTTCTGTACCTTGTCATGTATCCCGGCGGTACGGGCTTTTCGACGGGCTTCCAGTTTTTACGTCGTTGCTCGATAACCTCGTCGGTCAGGTTAACGGATACCGATCGGTTGGGAATATCGATGGTTATCTCGTCGTCGTCCTCGATCAACGCAATGGTTCCGCCGACGTATGCTTCGGGGGATACGTGCCCGACGCACGGCCCGGCGGTAGCTCCCGAGAACCTGCCGTCTGTGATAAGGGCTACCTTTTTCAGTCCCATCAGGTCTATCTGCATAGTCACTGCGAGCATTTCCGGCATTCCAGGCGCTCCTTTGGGACCTTCGTAGCGGATGACAAGCACCGTTCCATCCCGGACTTTCCCGTCCCTGAGTGCATCCAACGCTTCGCTTTCGTCGTTGGTGACCATGGCTTTCCCGGTAAATTTGCGCATCGACGGCTCGACCGCTGATTGTTTTATAACAGCTCCGTCGGGCGCAAGGTTACCGTAAAGGGCGACCGTCCCGCCTTCCGGTGACCGTGGATTATCGCGAGGCGGAACGATCTCTTCGTCGGCAACGACCGTCCACAGTAAAATATCACTCAACTTCTTACCGTTGACATTAAGGCAGTCCACATTCAGGTCGTCTTCGATTCGTTTCATAACGGCAGGCACTCCACCGGCCTTGAACAAATCGATTATTCCGTGCGGGCCGTTCGGGCTAATGCCCAAAATCGTCGGGATTTTGCGGTTAAAATGGTTAAACGTATCGAGCGGCAGTTCTATGCCGAGTTCGTTCGCCACGGCGGGTATGTGCAAAGTGGCGTTGGTGCTGCCGCCGATGGCGCAATCCACCATCACGGCGTTCTCGACGGCTTGCTTCGTCATTATTTTCCGGGCCGTTAGCCCTTCCTCGATCAACTCGACAACGCGCTTTCCCGACTGTCGGGCGTTCCGGAGCACCACCTCATGGAACGCCGGCACTGCGGCGGCACGTGGGAGAGTCATTCCAAGCGCCTCCATCAGGCATTGGCCGGTATTCGCCGTACCCATTATTTCGCACGCGCCGTATGTGGCCAACGTGGCGGTCTGCGCCTTGAAACCCAACTCGTCGTAATCCTTATGATCCACGCTGGCCTTCGCGCCCGCTGTAAATCGGATGTTCCACGCCCCGGCGCCGCCCGGTACGCAAATGGTCGGGAGATCGAGCCTGACGGCGGCCATCAACATCCCCGGGTTGATCTTGTCGCACGAGCTTATAGTTACGAGCCCGTCGAAAAGTTGCGACCGGACGTAAGTCTCGACGGCGTCGGCGATAATTTCGCGCTGCGCGAGTATGAACCTCATGCCGTCGTTGCCGTTTGCAGGGCCGTCGCACGGAGCGGGCACGTTGAACTCGAACGGTATGCCGCCCGCCGCCCATACACCTTCTTTCACCTTCTCCGCCACCGACCGCAAATGTACATGGCCGGGGTTGAATTCGGTGAATGAATTGGCAACGGCGATTATCGGTTTTTGCCTCATTTCATCGATATCAATCCCGACGCCCTGGAGTATCTGGCGCCTTACCACTCCCATGATAAACCCCTCGTCCTCGAACACTGCGCGGCTTTTGTGCTTCAGTTGCGCGATCTTATCGTCCTGCTTGTCATCCATGATCCTCTCCTCAGGTTAAAAGCCTTTTCCCACAGCTTTGAATTCTTTCAGGAATTTCTTGATTTTTTCGCCTATTTCGTCAGGTTTCCAGCGCCCTTCCTGTGCGGGACGGTCTGCGATAGGCTTTCGGTCTACGAAAACCAATTCCACACTGTTGCCGCGCGCCAGGAAAAAATTCCCGGTAATCTCGGCGGCATCGCCGGAACATAACCACACGATTAAGGGAGATACAAGAGCCGGATCCACGTCTACCTTCATCTCCGGGGCCTTATACGCCGGCAAATCTTCCGTCAGTCGAGTAAGCGCGACGGGCAGAAGGCCGTTTACGGTGATGCCGTACTTCTTGCCCTCGATGGCCATCACGCGCGTAAGTCCTGCGATACCGGCCTTTGCGGCGGCGTAATTGGCCTGGCCGAAATTGCCGAACAGCCCCGAAGTGCTCGATGTGTTGATGATGCGCCCCGGTCCGCCGCGTTTTTTCATGTGTGAAAAAACAGGCTTGGCAACGCAGAACGTCCCCTTCAGGTGAACGGCTATCACCGAGTCCCACATCTCTTCGGTCATATTGGCGAAGCTTTTATCCCGTAATATTCCCGCGTTGTTTATGAGGATGTCCACATCGCCGAAGGCGTCCATGGCGGTTTTGAAGATATTTTCGCCGCCCTCCATCGTTGCGACGTTGTCATGGTTGGCAACGGCTTCGCCGCCCGCCGCTTTGATTTCCTCGACTACCTTACCGGCAGGAGAGGCCGATGATCCTCCGCCGTCCCTCGCGCCGCCCAGGTCGTTGACAACCACTTGCGCGCCCGCTTCCGCCAGTTGAAGCGCATGCTGCCGACCCAGACCCGCGCCCGCGCCGGTTACTACAGCCACTTTTCCATCCAACAGTCCCATTTTGTATTTTCCTCCTGGTAAATTTATTTGGGTGATGGCCGCTTTTCTTACGGCAGTTCTAATTATCTTCCTTTACCATGAACTCGACCCGACGTCAACGGACGGCAGGGCAAAACTAAAACGGGAAGGTGACCGTAAGTGCGCAGCCGTGCCCTTCGATGCCGACGAGTGAAAAAGTTGCCCCGTGCGCTTCGATGATTTTGGCTGCGGCCAGCCTTGTGGGGTCGGTAGACGGGCCTTTGGAGTCATCCTCGAAAAATTCCGGCATGTCGGAACGATCAAGTGTTTCATGCGGCTGAGCGACGCTAAAGGTTAATCCGGCAGGCCGGTCATACGGCCCGTCCGGGTCGCCGTCGAGGATGGCGTTCAGTCCGACGGTTACGGTCTCGTCTTCACCCGTGGCCTTGATTTGCTCGGTTATCAGGTAAATCAAGACCTGCATTACCTTATCGCGGTCGCAAGACAATTGCGGTAACCCCTTTGCTGCGAAAAGCTCGATGATACTATGCGATTTTCCCGCCAGGCTCTTTAAGGAATCCACGGCGGTGGATACAAGCATCTCCGGGTCATTATCGGTTTTGGAAAGACGCAACTCACCGCTTATCGAGTCGGTAACATACAGCATTTGCTCGAGCTGTCCCATTATCTCCTCCGTCCTCTCGATACCGGTGTCCACTACGGACAGCAAAGACGATTTTTTCTTCAACCCGGCCTTTATCGTATCGTAACTTTTGGCGATTTCAATGAGCGGCTCTCTGAGATCGTTCAGCAACAGCGATATGAAATCGGCCTTAACCTGATCCAGTTGCCGTTCCTTGGAGATGTCCGTGAAGTTGTATACGAGTCCCGTTATGCGGCCCTTATCGTCATGAATGGGGCTGATTCCGACGCTGAAGTAGCGCCCTCCCTCGTGCAGCACCATTCTCAATGATTGTTCCTTACTCTTTGCCTCTTCACCTATCTCGGTAAGTGTTTCCGCCGCCGACGGAGGTAAAAATGACGACAGGTCTTTACCAAGAGTTTCCCTGAACGTTACTACGAAGGCTTGTTCGAAAGCGGGGTTGATGTAAGCTGCTTTGTAAGCGGCGCTGACTATAAGGACGGGCGTTTCGAGATAAGCCAAAAGCGTGCGCATGCGCCCTTGGAGTGTTTTTATGCCTTGCTCGGTGCTCAATGTTTCGACCTCTATCCTTCCGACTTGATGACCCCTGCGGTAAGTAATCTGCTCAATATTCCCATCGCTTCTAGTGTAGTGTATCATAAATAAGGGAACATATAAAAATTTCTCGTGTCTAAA
>CAZDAF010000205.1:0-6950 GCA_964503115.1 uncultured bacterium | reverse complement strand
TGGAAACTTCCGGCCATTTCCAGCAATTCCGGCCCGGAAAGCGCTTCATGCACATCCGCTTCAATATCGGCAAGAAACTCTCGTACCGACTTTCTTACGAAAGGATTATGGTCAGCAACAAGTATCAGCGGTCGTGCCAAAACGATCCGTCCTTCTCAGCGAAAAAATTATACCAAATTAAAATTCCGGCTTCAACGTTTCCAGAAACTTAACCTATACCGTTACCGCCCGAATCCGATTTGTGAAAATGCTTAGGTACTACCCGCCAGCAAGGACTTGTCGAAAGAAGCTTTCCTTCTTTTCAGAAGTTCCTCCATTAAAAAAGTATCCGTCCTGCGAAGCCTGTCGCATAAAGAATGGGTAAAAAATCGGTAAATCTTCAGGGCAATTATAGGGTTTTCTTTCAAGATGTTTTTATAATCATCCGCCTTGAGCACGAAACATATAGTTGGTTCGGAAGCTACGATAGTAGCGGACGCCGGTTCACCGTCAATGAGACTCATCTCGCCGAAGTGATCTCCCGGCCCAAGTCTGGCTATTGTCTCTTGCCCCGGCTCGGATGAACTGGGCACTTTTTTGGTTACATGAACTTCACCGCTAACCAGCATGAAGAGACCGGCGTCGATTTCACTCTCCCGGATTATTAATTTGCCGGACGGAAATATCTTTTCCATGGTAACTCGGGACACTTGCATCAACTCCTCATCGCCGAAGTCCTTGAATATCTTCATTTTCTTCAACTTTACAAGCTTTTCCATCCCATCCCCTCCCTTATCGACTCGGCAATGAAATCCCGCCTTTACCTCCTACGGTTGTTATAGGATTTTTTATCACGCCTTTTCGAATCTCTATCCCGTTTTTCATGTCTCCCACCGGACTGACCGGCAAGCTCAGGATCAATCACATTGCCGTCTATATCTCTTCCCAACGCTTCCTCTCGACTAAGTGAAATCTTACCGTCATTATCTACACCGATGCATTTCACGAGCACCTCGTCGCCCTCTCGCAACACGTCGGTGACTTTATCGACACGGCCATGATCGAGTCTTGAAATATGCACCAGGCCGTCCGTGCCGGGGAGTATCTCAACAAAAGCGCCGAAATCGGTGACCTTTTGCACCGTACCCATATAGAACCGGTCTACCTCGACCTCGGCGGTCAGTTTTTCAATCGTCTTCGAGTTTCTGTCCCGTCTTTCATGTCTCCTTCCGGACTGACCGGCAAGCTCGGGATCAATCACATTGCCGTCTATATCTCTTCCCAACGCTTCCTCTCGACTGAGTGAAATCTTACCGTCATTATCCACACCGATGCACTTCACGAGCACCCCGTCGCCCTCTCGCAGCACGTCGGTGACCTTATTGACGCGGCCATGATCGAGTCTTGAAATATGCACCAGGCCGTCCGTGCCGGGGAATATTTCAACAAAAGCGCCGAAATCGGTGACCTTTTGCACCGTACCCATGTAAAACCGTCCCACCTCGGCCTCTGCAGTCAGTTCCTCTATCATCTTTATCGCCTGCTCGTTGGCGGCGCCGTTGATGCTGGATATGCGAACGGTTCCATCGTCCTCGACGTCCACATTGGCGCCGGTGGTCTCGACAATATTCTTGATATGTTTGCCGCCCGGGCCGATGACGTCCTTGATGCGATCCACAGGCACCATGATGGTGGAAATACGCGGCGCCAGCGGCGACAAATCGGCCTGTGGTTTGGAGATCACCTCGTCCATACGGTCAAGTATATGCAATCTGCCTTCCTTGGCTTGCTCCAGAGCCCCGGCCATTATTTCTCGATTGATTCCGGCGATTTTTATGTCCATCTGGAGTGCTGTGACGCCTTTGCGGGTGCCGGCCACCTTGAAGTCCATATCGCCGTAGTGATCCTCATCTCCCATGATGTCGGAAAGTATGAAGAAATCGTCTCCTTCCTTTATCAGGCCCATGGCAATTCCCGCCACTTGGTCCCTGACGGGGATGCCCGCGTGCATAAGGGCCATGCTGCCCGAACAGACGGTACCCATCGAGCTCGAACCGTTCGACTCGAGCACTTCGCTAACCACACGTATTGTGTAAGGAAATTCCTCGTGTGGTGGGATGACTTTCTCGAGTGCTCTTTCCGCAAGCGCTCCGTGCCCCACTTCCCTGCGCCCGGGCCCGAGTCTCATGCGCACTTCGCCCACGCTGTACGGGGGGAAATTGTAGTGTACGATGAAAGTTTTCCACCATTCGCCGGCCAGCGACTCGATCTTCTGCTCATCTTCTCTGGTACCCAAAGTTACGGTGGCGAGCACTTGGGTTTCACCGCGAGTGAAAAGGGCCGATCCATGCGTCTGGGGAAAAACACCGGTCTCGCATGTTATGGACCGAACATCGGTAACGACCCGACCGTCAAGGCGCTTCCCTTTTTCAGCTATTGCCTTACGCAGTATTTCCTTCTCCATTTCCTCGAAGTAAGAATTTATCTCTAGATTCGTCACTTCGGGAAACTCCTCCGCTATCGTTTCCGCCGTACCGGCGGTGATTTCATTTATTTTCACGCGCCGATCTATTTTCCCGGGCACGAAAAGTGTTTCGGCAAGACGGTCATAGGTTAATTCCCGCACTTTTTCCCTCAATCCGGGGGTCGGTTCTTTTCCCTTGAAATCGCATTTGGGCTTTCCGATTTCTCGACGAAGCTCTTCCTGTATGTCCAGCAAAGGCTGCAGCGATTCGTGCCCGAAGAAAACCGCGTCAAGCATAACCGACTCATCTACTGTTCTCGCTCCACCCTCGACCATCGTCACCGCGTCCCGACTGCCCGCGACCACCAGGTCTATTTCCGAATTTTCAAGCTGGTTTATCGAGGGGTTTATTACGAGTTTCCCATCTATCAATCCTATGCGAACCGCCGCTATGGGCCCGTCGAACGGTATATCGCTTATATGTAGCGCCGCCGATGCGCCCAATATCGAAAGCACATCGGGATTGTTTTCGCCATCGGCGCTGAAAACACTCGATATTATCTGTGTCTCGAGGTTGTATCCTTTGGGGAACAGCGGTCTGAGCGGCCTGTCTATGAGCCGGCTGACGAGCGTTTCGTTGTTGTTTGGACGACCCTCTCTTTTGAAGAATCCACCGGGGATACGGCCCGTTGCGTAGGCTTTCTCGCGATACTCGACCGTGAGAGGCAAAAAATCTATATCCCGCTTTGAGGGTGTACTCACCGCCGTCACCAAGGTAACCGTGCCACCGCATTGAACCCAAACCGACCCGTCAGCCTGGCGTGCGACTTTGCCGGTTTCGATGCTTATTACTTTATCGTCTATTTCACTTGCTACTTTATGCATTAAATAATTTTCCTCCGGGCTTACTTGCGCAGCCCGAGTTCCTCGATCAACCTGCGGTATCGATCTATGTCTTTGCGTTTGAGATACTCGAGAAGTCTCCTGCGTTGGCCGACCATTTTGAGTAGTCCTCGACGTGAGTGATGATCCTTCGAGTGAACTTTGAAATGGCCGCTAAGCTCCGATATTCTCGCAGTCAATATCGCCACCTGGACTTCCGGCGAACCCGTGTCTTTGTCGTGCTTGCGAAACTTTCCAATAATTTCCTGCTTGTGTTTTCGTTCCAATGTCACTAAACCAAACCTCCTTCCATACCAAATCGTCTTTTATGTAGAACACGACGATCTTTCACACTAGGCGTTTTCTCGCTTCCAAACTCGAACGGGTTTCCACTTCTCGGCGCCTTTTCCCTTTTCAGACCGTTCCATGACGGCCACAAGTCTCCCCTCGGGGTCTATTGCCTTGAATAACATTGCAGTGCCATCCCCGTTCAAACGTATGTTCCCTTTTTGCAGGTCTCCAACGCTGACCGCGCCACCGTTTTGAACCCGCACGTTAATATCCCCCTCGAGCAAAAGCTCGGGCATATCTGTCAGAGCATACCTTAATGGTATGAGCTTGTCCATAATCATATCTTTTCCGATATTCGATTCAATCCCGGCAAGAGGCATTGAGTCTCCAATGCGATGTATGCCACTTCTTGTGCGGCGAAGGCTTCCGAGATATGCTCCCGTTCCGAGCCGAATGCCCGCCTCATACACTATGGATCTCACATAAGTGCCCCTCGAAACTACGCATCGAAACCTTACCCACTCAGATTCAAAACTCAGCAGTTCCAACTCGTCCACGCGCGAGCTTCGCTCGATTGGCTCGATCTCCTCACCCCGCCTGGCCTTTCGATAAAGCGGTTCTCCGCCCCGCTTGATGGCCGAAAACGGCGGGATAGGCAGTTTTATCTCTCCAATCATATCGGCAAAAACTTCCCGGACGGAGAACTCCGTTACATGAGATGCGTCCCGTCTGTCGATTACCTCTCCTTCCGAATCCCATGTATCGGTTTGTGCGCCCGGCACCATTGTTCCCTCGTATTCCTTATCGTGATCCGCTACAAACCGTGCGGCTTTCGTTGCCTGACCGATGCAAACCACCAACACGCCGGTGGCCATAGGGTCAAGGGTTCCCAAGTGCCCCGCTTTCCGCGCGCCAAAGGCCGTCTTTACTGCCTGTACCACATCGTGCGAGGTCCGCCCGGCAGGCTTATCCACCACCAGCAGTCCTTCCGCCTCGGCGGCAATATCACGCACCGCCTGCCGCATCTTTCAGGGCCTCGAGAAGTTTTTGCTTCACATGGTCGAAATTACCTTCCATGGTGTACCCTGCCGCCTGTTCGTGTCCACCGCCTCCGAAAGCATGTGCCACGGCTGCTACGTCCGCCGCGCCCTTCGAGCGAAGGCTCACCTTGTATCCCCCCGATTCGTTTTCGCGAAACAACGCAGCCACCTCCACACCCTCGAGTGCGCGGGCGTACTCGACAAAACCCTCGACGGCATCGGAACCCGCGCCGGTATCGCGGAACATATCTAATGTAACACGGGTTAGCGCTACTTTTAGCTTCCGGTCTATCTCGAGAGTCGCCAGTACCATCGCGAGTAACTTAAGGTTTCCTTCAGGCAAATTACCGAAAAGGCCCCTTGCAACCTCTTCAGGCCGAGCGCCGAGACCGACCATCTTGCCGGCGGTGCAAAAAGTATCCGGCCCCGCGTTCGAAAATTGGAAACTGCCCGTATCGGCCACAATGGCCGCCAGAATCCAAGTGGCCATTTCAGGAGTGAACTTCACTCCCAACTCCTCGATCAAATGCACCGCCATCTCACCCGTGCTTGAGCTTTGTGGCTCCACCCACTTCAGGTGTCCGAAACCGTCATTCGTGGAATGATGATCCACATTTATTATTATGGGCGTATTCGAGAGCGCCTCGACGGCCTCACGGCCTATACGATCAAAATCGCCACAGTCCACAACCAACAGAATATCAGGCTTCCATGAAGGCAGTTGCGTCGATATTCCGCCGGCGCCGGGGAAGGACTTCAAATTTCGCGGCGTGCCGGAAGCATTGTAGACGTAGATTTCCTTTCCAAGCGCCTCGAGGGCCATGCCCAATGCCATGCTCGATCCGATGGCATCGGCCTCCGGATTTACGTGGGAAGCGATAACCACACGATCCCCGGCTTTCAATGTTTCGGCTATTCGACGAACCATCTACTTATTGATTCCCTCCTCACCGGAACCGGGAAGTGCCTGTTTGAGCAGACTTTCAATATGATCCGCATATTCGAGCGAATCATCATAACAAAAGCGAATATCCGGCAAGAACTTCATCCGGATACGCTTCCCTATGATCTTTTTCACTTTTCCCCGGATGCTTTCGAGGCCCGATTCAGCAACCTTGAGATCTGCGTCAGCCGCGTGGCTGTGGTAATAGATCACCGCGTGATGCAGGTCAGGACTGACTTTTGCGCCTGTTATTGTGACACCTTTCACCCTCGGATCCTTGATTTCGCGGATAAGTATTTCCGAAACCTCACGGACAAGTAGACTCTCGACTCTCCTGATACGCTGACCGATCATAACCCGAACCCCTCACATATGGATGAATTCCATTTCATGAGCCGATAACACCGCCAGGTGCAAGTTTTCCACGTGGTTGAGAATTCTGTCCAGGGAGGCGTTTATCCGCCTTTCGTCGTTCCCTACCAGTGCAATCCCGAGTTCAGCCGCCTGCCACAAGTCGTGATCCGCCACCTCCGCCACCGTGGCGCCGAAGCGGTTGAGTACACTCTCTTTCACTTTTTTCAAAATACGGCGCTTGCCCTTGAGAGAACGGTTCCCCTCGATGTTCAGCCGAATCCTCAACACTCCAACAACCATCATTCGCCTTCTTCCGAGAAATCACAGCGAGGGTTGTACCTCCTCCAGTGTGAATACCTCGATGATGTCACCTTCCTGTAACTCGTCGAAAGTGTCCAGCCGAATACCGCACTCGTTGGCCTGCGCAACTTCTCGGGCATCGTCTTTGAACCGTTTGAGCCCCGCGATCTTTCCATTCCATATTTCGTCGTTATTGCGCAGAACCCGAGCTTGAGCGTTGCGCACTATTTTCCCGTCCGTCACGTAGCTCCCGGCTATTTTGCCAACTCGCGATATGGCAAAAACCGTACGCACCTCGGCGTGTCCGATAATCTGCTCGACGTACTCGGGATCGAGCGTGCCTTCCATAACTTTCTTTACTTCGTCCAATAGCTCGTAAATCACGTTGAACAACTTTATATCAACTTTTTCGTATTCCGCAGCCTTTTTCGCGCCGGATTCCGGCCTTACGTTGAAACCGAGTATCAGTGCTCCCGAAGCATTCGCCAGCATCACGTCGTTTTCCGTTATGGTAGGTTTTACTTCTGATTCATCTATTTGTTCCATTTCTATTGCATCTTCTCTTTCTTCCACGCTAAATTCGTCAGGAGCATGCTCTTCGGCAGCACCAACTACTTGATATATTTCTTGCCCTGCTTGCTTCATTAAAATCACTTCTGGTTGTTCAATGATGAGAGTTTTCTCTGGACCTTCAATT
>CAZDAF010000204.1:0-6951 GCA_964503115.1 uncultured bacterium | reverse complement strand
TTATTATGAGGATATCCTTCTCCGTTAAGTCCACTTCCGCAGGGTCTATAATCTGAAACCTGTTGAGCACGGTGTCGATTTTATCCAACGTTCCGTCCCGATCCGCCATTGATGCCATGTGGATTGAAACCACAACGTATTTGAAGGCGCTTTCAATCTTCTTGTTTTGTGCATCTTCGGTGGCCTTTTGCTTTTCAGGGGGCCGCTTTTTTTCCGCACTCTCCGCGCCGCGCCGTTTCAACTTTACCTTTAATTTTTTGTTTTCCTCCAGGATATTCCATCTTTCCAGGACAAGTTTCTCGATTTTCGCGGCCTTTTCATTTGGATTGATCTTTTCATCCATACCGGCCACTTTCGACATCCATCTGTTAATTTTTGTTAATGTATCTCTTTTCTCCTTCAAAATGCTTTCATAAGTATGCATCGTCAGTTTATACTCGGTCAGTGTTTCTTCCATCTTTATTTTGACCTGTTCTATCCTGTTTTTATATGCCTCCTTCATTCTCTCGCTGTGTTCCAGTTCCCTTTTCAGTTCCGCCGTTTCATTCTCGAGCTCATCTTTTTCTACGGCGACTTTTATTATCCTCTGTTTTGCTTCATCGAGTTCCTGTTGAAATGTTGTCTCCGCATTCTCATATTCCCGCCTGACCGATTTCAATTCCAGTCCAAGCTTTTCTATTTCATCTTCAAGGGCGCTTTTCTCCGCATCGGGCGCAACGGCCTTTTGCTCTTCCACCTGCAAGCCTTCTTCGACACGTTCATCTATAAGGTTTTCCCTCTCCTCGAACTCTTCTTCAATCTCTTCCCCCGTATCGAACCTCTCGAACTGGAGATTATTGAGAGAAATACTGTCGTGGGGCGACAACTTGTTCAGCTTTTCGCCCTCAGCGGGCACTATCGAGCATAATATTTCCTTTTCCGGATCATAATCACCGGTATGGTATACGACTTTACCTATTCTGAGGCATCCCTCTTTCTTTATCCAGAACCATGCGCCCGCTAACCCTTCGAGAGTGATATCCGAACCTTCAACCCTCATGATCTTGTTCTTGATTAAGCCTTTGCCTTTAATGTCGATATTAACCAGCATATCTCTGTAATTATTGAATAAATCTTAAAAACAACTGCACAAAAAAACAATTTCGCTTTATGACACCCAACGCGAACTTGACGAATATAATCGCAATTGCAGGCTATTTCAAGACGGTCATCATACAGTGTGGGTCTTTTTTTATTGTTTCGGCGGCCTCGATGCTCGTTTCATTTTCCCCCCTATCCGGTCATTGAACTTTTAATTATATGTCGTCCAACCGATGTTTTCGGATCGTGTTCTTCTCAGCTTGTTTTGGCAGTAGCCACCATGCCCATCACAGATACATTTACATTCTCAGCGCAAAGTATAAAACAACAACTTCGCACTAAGAACTTTGCGTTTCATATTGTTTTTCTCACCATATCCAGTGCAGCGTAGGCGCTCAGCAGCCGTATTTGTTCGCGGTCTCCACGCGGCCATGCTCCGCCTCGAACTTCCGTCCCGGTTTTGGTCGAGCATGCGATATAAACCGTTCCGACAGGCTTTTCGGGAGCGCCTCCCGTCGGACCGGCGATACCCGTGACGGCCAGTCCGACATCCACTCCCGTCGCCGCGCGCACTCCTTCGGCCATCGCCGCAGCGCATTCTTCACTAACCGCGCCATGTTCGCGCAATATGGATTCGGGGACATTCAGAAGCTTCATTTTGAGGTTGTTCAAGTAAGCGACGACGCCTCCGGCAAAGTAGTCCGAGCTGCCTGCGACGTCCGTTATCATGCGCCCGATAAGCCCTCCCGTGCAACTTTCGGCCACCGCCAGTTTGAGGCCCTTTTTGCGCAACATATCGCCGACCACCTCGGGTAAACTACTGCCGTCGCGCGAGAAAGTCCATTGCGCGATTTTATCCTCGACTTGCCGGGCCGGTTTATCGAGCATCGCTTGCGCTTCCGCTTTGTTTTTTCCCCCGGCGGTAAGGGTCACGCGAATTTCGGGAAAGCTCGCCCGAAAGCTGAGTCGCAAATTATCGTCCGTGCCTGCGACGTCCTTCAGCAAATCGCCAAGCCCGCTCTCTGTATAACCGAAAGTGCGCCACGAGCGTGACGCATGCGCCATGGGCGATGTATCGAGTTTCGAAAGCATCGGTAATATTTGCTCATTGAACATCAAGAAAAGTTCACGCGGAACGCCCGGCGCGAAAAAGAACGGCTTGCCTTCGATATGCAACAAGTAGCCCGGAGCTGTTCCGATGGGGTTCGGCAATATATCGCTCCCGGCGGGCAGAATCGCTTGCTTCTTGTTGGTGGGCGCGAGCGGCAGGTTGACCCGGGCGAATCGCTCCTTTATCGCCTCCCACGCATCTTCGTACAGCATAAGCTCGACGCCCGCAGCGCGGGCCGCCGCTTCGGTCGTCAAGTCGTCCGATGTCGGCCCCAACCCACCGGCGCATATCACGGCGTCTGCGCGAGTTGCGCACTCTTCGAGCAACCCGACTATGCCGGCGAGATCGTCGCCTATAGCGATTATGCGAACTACCTCATGCCCCATGGCCGTCAGCCGCGCCGCAATCTCGCCGGAGTTCGTGTCGGTTATGGAACCCGTAATTATCTCGTCTCCCGTGGCCACCAGTTCGATTTTCATCGGTTATTTCTCCGTGTGGACCAAGACAAGGGGCTTAAGCCCCCCCTTGTCTACGGGCAGACACATAGGTCCGCCTCTACGCCCCGCCATGGTTATTCATTGTATGTAGGGGCAATTCATGAATTGCCCTTACGGCGCCGGTAATAGTGCTACCAACCGCTCCCGGTTACAATAAGAGTCTTAAACAAATATGCGCGTATAGCGCAGCCGCCACGTCGTCAAGCATAATGCCGTGTCCGCCGTGGACCTTCCGGTCGATAAACCTCGCCGGGGGCGGTTTAACTATATCGAAGAATCGGAACAGTAAAAAGCCGAGCGCCAGATGCGCGCTGTCCGGCGGGAGTGCGAACAGAGTCACCCACATGCCGATAATTTCGTCGCAAACTATTTCGCCCGCGTCTTTTCTGCCGAAAATCTTTTCCGCCTCGCCCGCCGCCCACGTAAAAATACAATAACCCACGATCAATATCGCAGCCTGTACCGCCGGCGGCGCGTGCATTATAACGTAGGCCAATGGTACGGCGACCGCCGAACCGGCGGTGCCCGAAACCACCGGAGAATAACCGAAGCCTCCACCGGTGGCTATAAACAATACCGTCCGCCTCTTCATTTCAATTTCACTCGGTACTCGCCCAGAAGCGGTAGCGTCACAAGCGCGGCCTCCGGCGCGGCTTCCATAACTTCCCGAACAACCTTTTTGAAGTCAAGCCCCGGTATGAGCCGCATACCCTTATGCAGCGGCCGGAAAAACATGTCGTAATGCGTAGGCATAACCACCTTGGGTTGTAGCTCCTTCACAACCCGGTAGACGAACCGGGGAGTACTCTTGCGGCTGGAAATACCGATTATCGCCATATCCGCTCGAGTGCCGGCCAGCGTTTCCTCGACGATGGCCCCGCTGCCATGGTGGTATATGCGATAGCCGCCCACTTCGACGGTTACGGCCCAAACCCGGCCGCATCCGAAATCGGTCATTTTAAAAGGCGGCTTTGCGTCAGGCCGTATATCGTAATCGGCGAGGACGCGCCCCCATAATTTTCCGTGTGCGCTCTTTGCAAAACTTATCTTAAAAGGCCCGGCTTCGACCGTATCGCCGCCGGTAACTTTTCGGAACTGCTCCTTTGGTAACCCATAGGCCGTGAAAAGAGCGCCGAGCGACTCCGATCCGAACGCCGTCGCGCCCGTTTTCGGCACGATGTACGGTAAATCCCCTGCATGGTCGTAATGAGTATGGCCGATTACTATATAGTCCGCGCGATCTATATATTTATCTATTTCCGCACGCTTCGGCTCAAGGCGCTTAAATCCCAGATTAACAAAAGATTGCCGGCTGACGAAAGGATCTATCCATAGTACCGCACCGCGATGCTCGATCCGGTAAGCGGCGGTACCGAACCATTTTATCGAAACCTCATCATCGCCCGGGCTCGATCCGGCGGAAAAATCGGGCCGGTATTGGAAATTTTCTATACGCATTAAAAAAATAACCTTATGTTGGTAAGATCATCCAAAACAATTTACGGTGCAAGTCGGTTGCGTGCGTGCGGCGAGCCGGTTTATTGTCTTATTCATGAGGAATCGAGGATGAAGCGTGTTCCGCTTTTTGCCTGCGTAATCATTGCTGTGTTTACTATCTTGGTTGAAGTCCCATTATCCGGAACGGAGCGGCCTACGTGGAGCATTGCGATATACGGCGGTTGGGATAACACGCAATTCGGCCTTTTCCCGAGCGATTTATGGGGCGCGAGCCGCAAGCTGCTGCGCCGCGTGGCGCGTTCCGCTCCGGCGGAGGTTCCTTTCGTGCTGCTTTACGACGGCCTCGATCCGGGAGATTCGGAACTGGTGGACTTAAGAACGAATGAGTCGCTCGATGATGCCGGCCTTGTGATAGACCCTTCGACCAGGGAGGTGAATTACGGCGACCCGCGCACCCTGGCCACATTCCTCATCTGGATGCATCACGCCTTCCCGTCGAAACATTTCCTCCTCGGTTTCGGGCATCATTACGGCTGGGAAGGCTTCAACACTGACGAATCCAGCCCGGGCGCTCGCGATATGGACATACTTACCATGCCCGAGTATCGCCGCGCAATGACCCAAGTGCGCAAAGCCGGAGTGCGGATCGACGTGCAATGGTTCGAGGCATGCGCTTGTACGATGATAGAAACGCTATATGAATATGCGCCCTATTCCGCCTACGTGATCGGTAATGAAGACACCATCGACTTTTTCGATATGGCTGTCAGGTTCCCGCGCGCGCTCAAGCGAATGCGAGCCAATCCCGATATGCCGCCGGAGGAGGTCGCAAAACTGCTCGTGAAAACGTACCCGCTGCACACACCTAGTAGTCTGATAAACCAATTCATGCCGCTTCAATACACACTCAATCCCCGATCTCCTTCGACGCGAGGGGAAATCGGCCTGAGACGGTGGTCGCCTACACAGTTCTCGATAGACTGCCGACATATACCCGAAGTGGCGCACGCAGTGGATGAACTCGCCGTATATTTACTTGCGGATATGCCGAAACATCGCGCGCACGCGCTGAAAGCTCAGCGTAAAGCACAAAAATATACGCTTACTCCCTGGTATGTCGATCTCTACGACTGGGCCGAAAGGCTTGCGGAAATATCGTCCGATACCGAAATAAAGGATCGGTGCGAAAAGATAAAGAATGCAGTTGCTCAAGCGGTGAATGCGTCACGAAAAAGAAAGCGCGATAAGCGACGGCATGGGATCCTTATTTTATTGCCTTCCAACAAGCGCCGCCAGCGCACTGAGCAAATAAACGAATTCGACCCGTCAAATACCTACTACGACCTCAACTTCGCCAGGGATACCCACTGGGACGAGCTTCTCGACAAACTCTTCGCTCAATAGAGACTTTCGATAAATTGTTAGTCGATAACTTCCTTAAATATCGCAGTTCTTTTCTCTCGATTGCCTTGACATCATATCCGGTAATGTGCTACTTTCTGTCATTATGAAGTAAAGGAGTATAAAAGGGGAATTTCCACATCTAAGAAGGAGGAATATTCAATGGAAAAAAAGGTAGCGAAGTTTTTAACGGTATTGTCGCTTGCGGTTGTCATGGCCGCTTTTGGCGCATGCAAAGGCAGCACGGGCGGCGCTGAAGTAAGCGCCGACTGGTACGTCGATGCCGACGCAACGGGACTGGGCACCGGCTTGACGTGGGCTGACGCTTTTACCGCTATTCAGGACGCCATGGACGCCGCCACGGATGAAGACGTGATCTTTGTGGCGGACGGAATTTATACCAGACCCGCAGGCGCCGCATCCGAGGAATCGGTACTTGTTATGAAGGATGGCGTGGACATCTACGGTGGTTTCGCCGGTACCGAGAGTTTGTTGTCCGAGCGCGTATTGACTACCGATGAATCCATACTCGACGGCGAGGATGAGAGCTATCATGTCGTCCTCGGCGCCAGCGACGCCAGCCTGGACGGATTCACCGTAGCGTATGGCTATGCCTATGGAGCTGTTTTTGCCGACCAAATCGGCGGGGGAATGTTAAACTACGATGTACTTGATCTTACTGTGAACTACTGCCTCTTCTACGATAATTACGCCTTCTACTATGGTGGTGGGATGACCAACGATACGGCGATCCTATCGATAAGCAACAGCATCTTCGACAACAACTATGCCTATTACGGCGGCGGCGGGTTAGCAAGCTACTACACATACCTGACAGTCAGCAATAGTGATTTTACCTACAATGATTCTTATGGGGATGGCGGCGCCATAGCTAACCATTCATATGTCTACGCCGCAATCAACGACAGCGTTTTTGAATACAACTATGCCAATAGTGATGGCGGCGCCATAGCCACTTACTACGCATACACCTCAATCAACGACAGCGTTTTTGAAAACAATGTTGTCCTTGACGCCGGCGGAGCGGTATACAATTACAATGCATACTCCATAATCGGCAACAGCGTTTTTGAAGAGAACTATACTGTCTATAGTGACGGCGGCGCGATTTACAACGGATACACGGACGCCATAATCAGCAACAGCATTTTTGACGACAATTATGCCTATAGTGACGGCGGCGCCATAGCTAACTGGGGCGCAGACCCCGTAATCAGCAACAGCATTTTCTACTACAACGATTCTTGGGATACCGGCGGCGCGATGTACAACGTTTACTCGGACCCCACGATCAGCAATAGCCTGTTTTACGAAAACGAAACTTTTTATTACGGCGGCGCGATTTACAATTGGGAGTCAGATCCCACAATCGGCAACAGCACC
>CAZDAF010000203.1:0-6957 GCA_964503115.1 uncultured bacterium | reverse complement strand
TTGTGAACCATTGAAAGGATGGCTTTTTGGAAATAAGGTGAAACCAAACCGCTGGATATGCAAGGATGATTTTGGCGAAATATTAATATTTTTTTCAGATGAGTCCAGTGAAGCAATGCGGCAGCGGGCAAAATTCACCTTGCCGACATTTCGAAAATACTACCCCATGGCTCAAAAACACGAGTTGCCAGTAATTGCAAAAATGGGATATGAGACCAGTGATGGTGGTGTGGAACATTTATGGTTCGAAGTTCATAGCCTTAAAGACGAGTATATTGACGCTACTTTGCTGAATCAACCTGTCAATGTCAACAACCTGAATGAGGGAGATCGTGGAAAACATGAATACGAAAAGATATCCGATTGGAAAATTCTTACTCCAATAGGAGTGGCAGATTCACAGGACACTGTATGTTTAAGGGAATTTATTGACATAACGGAAAAGACGGAAAATAACTAAAAACTTTCCTGGTCGGATACCATTTCAGGCAAACCTGGTGGTCGTTTTGAATATCAATGGCGCTTGTACCACTCCTGGTTTATCCAGCCGTGCATACCACATATAGCCCATTCCAGAGACAAGGCAACACGAGGCAGCTGTGTCACACTTACCTCTTGATTGATCTGAAACAGCCTGCCCTATGGGGTGCTTGTCGATAGAGTCCCGCTGAAGCGGGATAAATCGTTTACTAGCTGGGATTTGTGGTATTGTTTGCAGGTAGTGGCTGTGGGTGGTTTTTATCCCGCACGTTGCATGCGGGGCGCTGGTGTGCAAAAATGTATGTTCTGAAGGTTATTGTCGAGAGGTTAATTTTTCATGGAAACGCTTGAAGGCATCGAAGGACTCGCACGCACCTGTTATTGCGGCGAAGTCCGAACCGATCATCTGGATAAGGAAATCACCCTGTTCGGCTGGGTTCACCGCTCTCGCGATCACGGCGGTGTGATTTTCGTGGATCTGCGGGATCGGGAGGGTATCGTGCAGGTCAAATTCGACCCGTCGCACAGCACCGAGTTGCATGCGAAAGCGGATCGGCTGCGCAACGAATGGGTTATAGCGGTTCGGGGCGTCGTCGTTCGCCGCCCTGCAGACATGGCGAACCCGAATCTTGCCACCGGGGAGTTCGAGGTTGTTGCGGACGAGCTTCGCATCCTTGCGGAATCCAAACCGCCCCCGTTTCTGATCGAGGACGAAACGGATGCGGGAGAAGTCGCCCGGCTGACCCATCGATACATAGACCTGCGCCGCCGGCCGATGCTTGATCGGTTCAGGGCGCGGCATAAAATCTGCGCGGCCACAAGGCGTTATTTCGACTCGTTGGGATTCGTGGATGTCGAAACGCCGTTTCTCACGAAAAGCACCCCGGAAGGAGCACGGGATTACCTGGTGCCCAGCCGCCGCAACCCCGGCAACTTTTTCGCACTGCCGCAAAGCCCGCAGCTATTCAAGCAGATATTGATGATCTCGGGGTTCGACCGGTACTACCAAATAGTACGCTGCATGCGCGATGAGGATTTGCGCGAAGACCGGCAGCCGGAGTTCACCCAGATCGACGTCGAGATGAGCTTCGTCACAATCGACGACGTCCTCGATACTATGGAAGGGTTGGCGGTCGAGCTTTTCAAGGCGGTCGATATCGAGCCGCCTTCGAGGCCTTTCCCGCGATTGGAGTACGATGACGCGATAGCCCGCTACGGCGTGGACAACCCCGACGTCCGCTTCGGCCTCGAGCATCATGTGGTGACCGATCTTTTCGCCGAGAGCGAATTCGGCGTATTCCGCAACATAGCTTCCACCGGCGGGTTGATAAAGGCCATCAACGCCAAGGGGGCCGCTAAATTTTCCCGCAAGGAGATAGACGACCTCACCGCGCAGGTGGGCGACCTGGGCATGAAGGGAATGGCGTACATCAAAATCAACCCGGACGGATGGCAAAGCCCGATAGTGAAGTTTTTCGGGGACAAGGAAAAGGAAGGGCTGACAAGCGCGCTCGACCCCGAGCCGGGCGACCTTATTCTATTCGGCGCAGACGCCGATCCGGGAGTTGTAAACCGCGCCCTCGGGTGGCTGAGAAAAAGGCTTGCGGAAAAACTCGATCTTATAAACAAAGACAAAATGAAAATCGTATGGATAGTGGATTTCCCGATGTTCGAGTATAACGAAGACAATCGCCGCTGGATGGCGCTGCACCACCCGTTCACCAGCCCTCGCCCCGGAGACCTCGACTTGCTGGAAGATGACCCCGGAAAGGTAAAGGCGCTGGCTTACGACATGGTGCTTAACGGCAGCGAGATCGGCGGCGGGTCGATCCGTATCAATCGTACGGACGTTCAGCAGCGCGTGTTTCGCGCGCTCGGTATCGAGGAGGCGGAGGCGCGGGAGAAGTTCGGGTTTCTTCTCGATGCGCTCGAGCACGGCGCACCGCCTCACGGGGGAATAGCCTTCGGAATGGATCGGATAGTTATGCTTCTTACAGGCGCTTCGAGCCTGAGGGACGTTATCGCTTTCCCGAAAACTCAGAAGCCGCAATGCCTTATGACGGGTGCGCCTTCCGGCGTGGCTCCGGAGCAACTTGTCGAGCTGCACCTGAGAATGACGGGCGTTGCGGAAAAAGATAAGAAATAGCCCTTTTTCCGGCGTGTTCAATAAACAATCGGGAGGAGATTAGAGTGAACATTATTGTAGTGATAGCCGGCGTTATATTATTTCCGATATTGTGGGTGAGCGTTGCTCGCCTGTTTTTAGAGTATCGAGAGAGCCCCGGGGAGGTGCATTTCGCGCCGACCGAAGACGGCTACGAGATAGCGCTTTTTCGCCATCGGCCTTCGAAAATCACCCCGGGCCGTGAGCCGATAATCATGTGTCACGGGCTGACCGCCAACCATCTTCATTACGATCCGGGGTCTTTTTCCAGCCTGGCCAAACATTTTTCGCAACTCGGTTATGACGTTTTCGCCATCGACCTCCGCGGGCGGGGCCTCAGCTCGAAGCCGAACGGCCGACGTGGAAAGCCGCTCGAATGGGGCGCGTGGAAGTTCGACGATTACGTCCGTTTCGATCTGCCCGCCGCTATAAATTACGTACGGCACCTGACCGGCTCGAAAAAAATAAACTGGGTGGGCCACAGCATGGGCGGCATGGTCATATACGCATATCTCCAAGAACACCCCGACGGAGGGGGCGTAAAGTGCGCAACGGCAATCGCCAGCCCGGGTAGCTTCACCCGCACAAAAGGATGGATGCCGATGGTACGCGTAGGCGGTTTGTTTTTAGGCGCCAAACGGCTTTATTTGGGTAAGTTGGCGCGATTTTTCGCGCCGTTCGCCTATCTCGCTCCTTTCGAGCGGTTCGGAGTGAGTCGCCGGACATACGCGTGGCTGGGCATCAACGGCGTCAACGACGTCTCCATGGGCGTAATGCGGCAGTTTCATCATTGGGTGAAAAACAAAAACTTCTGTAACTCGGACGGCTCAATGGTCTATTCCGAGGGATACCATAATATAAAAACGCCCCTGCTGACGATGGTCGGCGCCGGCGATCCGGTCGTTCCCGCTCATATACGATACGTTGCCGAAAGGCTCGAGGGCGACGATCACAAGCACGTATTTTTCTCCACGCGGAACGGCTCTAAGTTCAACTACGACCACGTCAGTATATTGATGGGCGAAACCGCTCCGACGGAAGTTTATCCCATAATAACCGACTGGATAAGGAAGCATTCATCGGTTTAGGTAAGGGAGTGTCTTTTATTCCATAACGCGAATACCTCGGAGCGTGTTCGAAAAGTCCTATGGTTGTCATTCTGAGCAAAGCGAAGAATCTCAAGTATCCGAAATCGTTGAGTTTCTTCACTCCGCTTCGCTCCGTTCAGAATGACAGTAGGTGTCTTTTTCTATGGTTAGGGCATTGCACGAACCTGCCCGTCCGGGCAAGCTGCGAAGACTTGCTTATCCATGGCGCCCCGGCATCTTAAAGTATTTAACTCTTTAAGGTTATCCCTGTTCTTTCCTTATCGCCTCGAGTTTTTCCTTGATTATGGCATTCAACGCCTTAGGGTCGGCCCTGCCGCCGGTGGCTTTCATTACCTGCCCGACGAAATACCCGATGAGCTTTTCCTTGCCTTTGAGGTATTGCTCGACCTCCTTGGGGTTGTTCTTTATAGCTTCGCTTACATAAGCATCGACATCCTCGATAGGTTTAAGCCCTTCTTCATCGATAATGGTGTCGGGGTCTTTCCCGAATTCCCACATTTTTTCGAAGACGGTTTTTGCAATTTTGCCGGTTATAGTTTTTTCATCGATCATTTCGACCATCCGGGCAAGATTTCTCGCAGGTATGGGGCTGTTTCGGACGTCTCCGTCGAACTCTTTCAGCTCCCTCATCAGCTCGCCCATTATCCAGTTGCTCAATGATTTCGGGTTGGAATGCAATCGCACGCATTCCTCGAAGTAGCCGGCCAGGAACTTATCCGAACAAAGCACCCCGGCGTCGTACGGAGGAATGCCGTATTGCTCGATGAACCGCTCGCGCCTGGCCGCCGGCAACTCCGGCAAAGAAGCTTTTGCCCGCTCGATCCATTCATCATCGACCATCAGCGGCAGCAGGTCCGGCTCGGGGAAATATCTGTAATCGTGCGCTTCTTCTTTACTTCGCATCGAGTGCGTCACTCCCTTTTCACTGTCCCACAGGCGCGTTTCCTGCAACACATGTCCACCGCCGGACAGTACCGAAATTTGCCGTTCTATTTCGTAAGTCAGAGCGCGCTCGACGAAGCGGAAGCTGTTCATGTTTTTCAATTCGGCCTTGGTGCCCAATTTTTTTTGTCCCGGCGGCCTGATACTCACATTGGCGTCGCAGCGGAAACTGCCCTCCTCCATATTACCGTCGCATATTTCGAGATAAACCAGTATGTCCCTGAGCGCTTTTAAGTATTCCCCCGCCTCTGCGGGAGTGCGCATGTCCGGGTCGCTGACTATCTCGATAAGCGGCACGCCGCAACGATTGAAGTCCACAAAGCTTTTACCGCCGGCGCCGTGCACCAGCTTGCCCGCGTCTTCTTCCATGTGAATCCGCGTGATGCCGATACGCTTCGTCGTGCCGTTCAGCTCGATCTCTACCGTGCCGTGTTCGGCCAGCGGCTCCTCATACTGGCTGACCTGGAACGCCTTGGGCAAATCGGGATAGAAGTAATTCTTGCGAGCGAATATGCTGCGATTGTTTATCTTGCAGCCGGTTGCGAGCGCCATTTTTACTGCGTACTCGACCGCCTTGCGATTGAGTACCGGCAGTATCCCGGGCATGCCCGAACAAACCGGGCAGGCATGATGGTTGGGCGGCGCGCCGAACTCGGTCGAACAACCGCAAAAAATCTTCGAATCCGTCAAAAGCTGAGCGTGAATCTCGAGTCCTATTACCGCTTCGTATTCCATTTCCACCATCACCTTATCATTCAATAATAACGTCCACGCCCCTGACCATTTTGTTCGCACGACCTATAATCCGTGCAACGGGTGTTTTGCGTTTTTTCAGTTCTGTGACGAGTTTACTTGCCTTATCGGCCTCTACTGCGATGAGCAATCCGCCGGATGTTTGCGCATCGAACAGCACATCAACCATCGCGGTGTCCAGGTCCGGCGATATTCGAACCGCTTTTTTATACGCGGCCAGGTTGGTTTTTGTTCCCCCTGGCGCCATTTTCTTTCGAGCCAGAGCCAGCACACCGGGCAACAGCGGCACTTTGGTCGCTTCGATGGTCAGCGTTACGCGCGACGCTCGAGCCAATTGCGCTGCATGCCCCATCAGCCCGAAGCCGGTAACGTCGGTGCATGCGTGCGCGCCGACCGTCATCATGGCTTCGCATGCGCCACTGTTGAGCGTCGCCATACTCGATGCCGCCGCCTCGGCGCTGCGCGGCTTGGCGGCGCCCGCCTTCACCGCCGTGGATATTATTCCCGTGCCCAGCGGCTTGGTCAACACCAGTACGTCCCCCGCCCTCGCACCGGTGTTTGTGACTATATCTTCGGGTTTGGCCACCCCGGTAACCGCAAGGCCGTACTTTACTTCATCGTCTTTTATGGTATGGCCGCCCATGAGTTGACAGCCGGCTTCTTCACAGGCGTCCATACCGCCTTCCAATATCTTACCGACCACCCGCGCGGGTAAGTTCCTGTCGGGGTACGCGATAAAATTCAGCGCCGTAATCGGCCGTCCTCCCATGGCGTAAACGTCGCTTAGCGAGTTGGCGGCCGCTATCCTGCCGAACAGGGCCGGGTCGTCCACTATCGGCGTGATGACGTCTATGGTCTGAATAAGCGCCACGTCGCCAAGCAGGTACACTCCCGCATCGTCCGCAAGCTCGAACCCCACCAGTCTGCTCGCATTTTTAGATGGGTGCAGGTTGCAGATAATTTCCCGCAGACCGCCCGGGCCCACTTTGGCCGCTCACCCGGAGGCTTTGGACCATGCGGTCAGGCGTATTTTCTTCCTGTCGTCTTCCATAAGATCACTTTTGATGGTTTCGCAAAAAGTCCCAATGAGAATAAGGTTAATTGGGTGCCGGGTGCCACGCGAATCTTCGCAGCTTGTCCGTGCCTCTTCAGCCGGCAACACGGATAAGCCTTCGGCGTATCCGTGGCACCCACCATCGACAGTCTATCAATCGTTCCTATGCGTCACCGCCGTCCGAGCTCATCGAAGGAAATTCTGGTTACGCGCTTACTTATAGCACAAGTCACCTCGTAGGGTATGGTTTCGGCCCACTGCGCTATTTCCCAAGCGGTAATTTCTTCATCGCCCTGCTTTCCCACTATGACAACTTCATCACCGGGATACACCACAGGGGGTTCGGTAACATCCACCATGGAAAGATCCATCGTCACGCGCCCACTATTTTGCGTCGCTTCCCACCTATGAGCATTTCCCCACGGTTGGAAAGTTTTCTCGATATGCCATCCGCG
>CAZDAF010000202.1:0-6980 GCA_964503115.1 uncultured bacterium | reverse complement strand
CCAGATCCAAGATCGGTTATTCCTACATCACACATTATATCATAAGGTGTGGGTTTTGTTGTTGGCAAATAATCGCATTCCGGGTTGTCGTGCTCATCGCTTTATTTGTCATGAAATATATAGTATATTTCGTCACGTAATAATCGCAAGGGCCACACAATTCACCCGCCCACACTTAAAAAAGTTGGAGCATCCGTTATGTGAGTATTGTTTGTTCAACACACACCGTAAAAGACGGGTGATTTTTTTAAATTGCCGCTTCACCTTTATTTATGCGGCCCCGGCGTCGCCGCCGGTGGCAGGCTGCGTCTTCGGCTAAAGCCTCCGACGCGGGCCGCCCCATACGGGTCACCATACGGTTCTTCGCCCTGCTTCGATTCGCTTCGCTACGATTCGTTTCGCTGGCGGCCTCGATTTTCGAGGGGCTCGCGAGCGTAAGCGAACGGTAACCAGGTTTCTTTTTGCCTATCCTACAGACCCGTATGGGCTTTCTTTTTTCCAAAAGAAAGTAAGGCGGGTGGCCCCGACAATCACGCTTTGGCGTGATTGTCGGGGTTGCATAAGCAACAGGAGGCGTTTCTCAGACTTATCACTAACCAGGCTGATTTGAGTTTCTTCGGAACACCACGGTAGGGCCTCTTGCCCCTTACGGGGCACGGACAATACTGGCTTACAGCTCTTCGATCCGTGTCACCCGAGAACCGGACAAGATGTGCTACCCAGAGGTGCAACCCCGCGAGCGTAAGCGAAGCGGTAACCAGGTTTCTTTTTGCTTACTTTTTCTTTTTCTAAAGAAAAAGTAAGCCGCTCAATGCAGTTTGCCGAACTAATTGAGCGGGATATTACGCTTCCTACAGATCCGTACGGACCCACGATGCCATGCGGTGTGCGTGGGCGGCGCCTCACATTGCGCTTGACGTTGCGCGAACGGCGATTCGCCATGGGTGGTAAAACAGGGGGCTCAAGCCCATTGTCTATTCTTTAATAACCCACAGTTTTATCTTGACTTCCACATCCTGATGGAATTTTATCGGGATCTGGTACACGCCGAGAGTTTTTATCGGTTCTTCGAGCAGTATTTGTTTCCGGCCGATGTTCCATCCTTTTTCCTTCAAGGCTTCCTCGATATCCATGTCGGTGACGCTTCCGAAAAGCTTATCCTGCTCTCCGGCTTTTCTTGCGAGAGTAATAGAGATTGTTTCGAGTTTTTCAGCGGCGCGTCTGGCATCGGTCAGACTCTTTGCAATCTTGTCATTTAGCAACCTTTTCTGATGATCGAGGGCCTTGACGTTTTTTGAACTGGCCTCGACGGCGAGCTTGCGGGGGAAAAGGTAGTTGCGATAATGGCCGCGCTTGACTTCCAATACTTCCCCGGCTTTGCCGAGGTTTGTCACGTCTTCGATGAGGATTACTTTCATAGCTGCCACCTCCGAATTACTTGTGCTGCACGGTAAACGGCAACAAAGCTAAAATGCGCGCGCGTTTGATGGCGGTGGTTAGCCGACGTTGGTGCCGGGCGCAATTGCCGGATATACGTCTCGGGATGATTTTCCCGCGCTCGGTGATGAAGTTTCGGAGGAGTTTCGCGTCTTTATAGTCTATGACTGCGTTTTTATCCGCGCAAAACCTGCAAACCTTCCTTCGTTGATAGCTGCGACGTTTGCCGTTGCTCATTGCTCCTCCTCCTTTTTCGGTTCTTCTTCCTCATCTTTGGTTTTCTCTGCGGACGAAGTTTCTTCTTCACTTATCGAGGTATCTTCTTTCACTTCTTCCCGAGTTTCTTCCTCGCCGGAGGGTTTTTCAGCGGGAGGTTCCTCAACTTCTACTTCTTCCCGGGCCGCTTCATCGCCGGAGGGTTCTTCAACGGGAGGTTCCTCAACTTCGGCCGCCTCTCCGGTCACCTCTTTTGCCTCTTCCTTAACCTCCTCTTTAGGTTCCTCTTTCTTCTCCGGTTCGCGGGCCGCCTCGGGTTTTTTGTGCACTTTTTGAATGGAATCCAGATCCTGTTCATCGATTTCCTGCTCGAGTTTGATGGTAAGAAACCGCAAAACGCCTTCAAGAACTCGAAGTTGATATTCTAATTGATTCACGATGCTGGACGGCGCAGCGTACTTGAAAAAGGTGTAATAACCGTTTTGCTGCTGCTGAATTCGGTACGCAAGTTTCTTTAGACCCCATTGGTTGATTTCGGCGATTTTACCATCGCCTTTTTCGATTTCACCCTCGATCCTCTCGATCAGTTCTTTTAACCGGTCTTCGGGCAGTTCCGGGTGAAAAATGACACCTGTTTCGTAGAGTCGCATTTGACTTATTCCCTCCTTTCGGGTTTTACCAGCCCCGACCATCCGGTGTTGGAATGCCCGGAGCAAGGAGTGTTGATAGGATGACCACTAAAGGCCTATAGAATATAGTGTTGATACTATATTTTTGCAAAGCGGGGGCCCATGCGGGCCCCCGGCACACTTTGCCAACCCGGTTACACTTTTACTTGGGCAGATGCAGCACGGCGATAACGGGCGCGATGACCAGGCTGACCACACTCATGAGCTTAATGACGATGTTCATGCTTGGTCCGCTGGTGTCCTTGAATGGGTCACCGACCGTATCTCCGACGACAGCCGCCTTATGCGCATCGGAACCTTTTCCTCCATGTTGTCCGGACTCGATGTATTTCTTGGCGTTATCCCACGCGCCACCGCCGTTAGACATCATGAGCGCGAGCAGCACGCCGGTGACGGTGGCTCCGGCGAGCATTCCACCGAGGGTGGCGGGACCGCCGATAAAGCCGACAAGCACCGGGACGATCACCGCCGTCAGGCCGGGAAGAATCATCTCCTTGAGCGCAGCCTTGGTGGAAATATCCACACAAGTCGCCGAATCGGGTTTGGCTTTGCCCTCCATCAGGCCGGGTATTTCGCGGAATTGACGGCGAATTTCCTCGATCATCTCGTTCGCCGCCTTACCCACGCTGGACATAGTGAGCGCTGCGATAAAAAACGGCACTATTCCGCCGAGGAACATCCCTATGACGACCTTCGGGTTGGTAACACCGATGTCGAGCGCCTTATTGATCCCCTCCTTAAGCCATGTGGCCTGAACTGCCTGGCCGTAAGCGCTGAAGAGAGCCAATGCCGTGAGGGCCGCGCTGCCGATGGCAAAGCCCTTGCCGATGGCTGCGGTGGTGTTGCCCTGTGCGTCGAGCGCATCGGTAATTTCGCGAATTTCCGGCCCAAGCTCGGCCATCTCGGTAATGCCGCCCGCGTTGTCGGCGACGGGGCCGTAAGCGTCAACGCTCATCGTGATTCCCACGGTTGCAAGCATGCCTACTGCGGCGATGCCGATGCCGTAAAGGTCGGCCTGCCAATATCCAAAGCCGATAGCCAGAGTGATCATGATTACCGGCAACGCGGTGGATTCCATACCGATCGCCAGACCGGTAATGATGGTAGTGGCTGGGCCGGTTTCGCTCTGTTGCGCGATTTTGCGGATGGGGCCGGCTGCGGTGTAATACTCGGTTATCAGGCCGATGGCGATGCCGGCCAGAGTACCTACGAGCACGGCCACGAAAACGCCCACCGAACCGAGCATCGAGCTTGCCATAAAGTAACATGCCACCAGGAAGATACCCGCCGCGATGAAGGTCGAGTAACGCAGAGCCGCTGCCGGACCGGCTTTGGATAAGATTTTCATGCTTGCAATGCCTATAAGACTTGCAATAAGCCCCACACTGACCAGAATCAGCGGAAAGGCCATCCAGACCAGTCTGTCACTCGCGATTTGCGTCGTAATATCATTTGAAGCGGCTATCGTAGCGGCGATAGCTATCGTGGCGATAATCGACCCGACATAACTTTCGAATATATCGGCGCCCATGCCTGCAATGTCGCCCACATTGTCGCCGACGTTATCGGCGATAACGCCCGGATTGCGCGGGTCGTCTTCCGGGATGCCCGCCTCGACCTTACCGACAAGGTCTGCGCCGACATCTGCGGCTTTGGTGTAAATTCCGCCGCCCACGCGTCCGAACAGGGCTATCGAGCTGGCGCCCATCGCGAATCCGTTAATGAATTGAGCGTTACCGGGATCGGCGCCGAAAAGAGAAGTTTTCATAAAGACCAGGTACCAGACGCCGACTCCAAACATTCCCAGGCATGCCACACTCAACCCCATTACGGCACCGCTCGAAAATGCGACGCTCAGCGCTCCTGCCATACCGCCGTCCTTGGCGGCCCAGCTGGTGCGCACATTACCTATTGTTGCGGAGTTCATACCGACGTAGCCCGCGAGCATCGAACACGCGGCGCCGGTTAAAAACGCAATAGCAGTCCATTTGCCGGGACCGACGTACAGAAGCACAAAAACTATAACTATAAAAGCGAGTAGAATCGTGTACTCGCGCTTGAGGAAAACCATAGCGCCTTTATGGATTTCCGCCGCCAACTCCTGCATTCGTTCGTTACCCGCCGGCTGTTTCTTGAGCCAGAAGTAAATCCCGAGTGCCACTATCATACCTACTACAGCTCCAGGGATTGTCAGTATGTATCCCAAATGTTCCAGTTTCACCGGTTTAGTCCTCCTTTGACTGTTTGACCCCCCTGTGTCTAGCCGTTATATTTGTTCATTGCTTCCTGGGCGTTTTGACTTAATATAATCATTATTGCATCCGCCGCTAAAGGCAGAACCTCGTTCTCCAATATGACCGTTTCAGCAGGGTCGAATCCGCCGAGCACATAATCGGTTGCGTCGCCCGACACGGGTTTGTCTATGCCTATTCTGAGTCTTACGAAGTCCGGAGTGCCGAGGGTGTCCGTGATATTTTTTATTCCCTTATGACCACCCGCTCCCCCGCCGAACTTTACCCTGATTTTTCCCAACGGCAGGTCCAGGTCGTCATGGATGATTACGACTTCGCTTGTCTCTATCCCTATTTCTCTGACCGCCTTTCCGACGCTGCGGCCCGAGCGATTCATAAAAGTTCGAGGTTTTAACAATCCCATCTCATCCCCGTTGGGAAATGGCACAATAGCGAAAGAGCCTAAATATTTCCGCCTGAATTTCACACCCTTGCCGTTTGGCGCACGGCCCAGGCGCACGGCCAGACGATCAATCGCTCTAAAACCCACGTTGTGCCGCGTGGATTCATATTCCTTACCGGGATTTCCCAGCCCGGCTACCAGTTTCACGGGTTCATTTCCCCTGTTTGGATCAGGAAGAGTCCTTTTTCTTTTTCGCCGGTTCCCCTTCTTTCTTTTCGGCCTTCTCGGCTTTTTCTCCTTCGGCTTTTTCTCCTTCGGCCTCTTCGCCTTCAGCCTCCTCTGCCGCTTCTTCTTCCGGCTTTTCCTCTTCCACCTCGATGGCGGGCGCCACCACGCTGGCTACCGGAGTCTCGGGGTCCTCGACACATTCGACGCCTTCCGGCAACTGAAGATCACTCACGTGAAGACTCTGACCCAATTCCAAAGCCTTCACATCCACGCTAATTCTCCGTGGTATGGCCGACGGGAGACAGCGCACCAACAGGCGTCGAAGACTTTGCTGCAATATCCCCCCGGTGGTCACTCCCACAGGAGTGCTCACCAGTTCTAACGGGATATCCACCTCGAGCGGTTTTTCAAGATCAATTCCTATTAAGTCCACGTGAAGGATATGATCGTGAACAGGATCGCGCTGAAGTTCCCTGACCATGACGACATGCTCGCCGGAGTCTTCGGCTTCGTCGAGTTTCAGGGTAATAAGAGTATTGCGACCGCCTTCCATAGCTTCTTTCAAATGATTCAATTTTATGCTTAGGTGCAATGTAGGCGACCCACCCTTGTACATTACCCCGGGGATTTTGCCCGTTTTTCTTAACCTGCGGGCCGGGCCTTTCCCGTTTTCCGTTCTTATTTCCGCTTTTAAAACTACCTGGTTCATGATGGTTTCTCCTGATGTTTTTCGGGCGAATCATGCAAACAGTTTGGTGACTGATTCGCCGGTGTATATCCTTCGAATAGCCTCACCCAACAACTCGGCAATACTGACCACGTGAATTTTGTCGTGAGGGCCGGTGTCGGGCAAAGGAATCGTGTCGGTGACAATAACCTCCTTGATGTGGGAATCGTGAACGCGTTTTAATCCATCTTTCGAGAAGACGGGATGAATGGCGGCGGCGCATATTTCCGATGCGCCGTGCTCCTCGAGTACCGCTGCGGCCTTGGTGATACTCCCGGCGGTGTCGATAATATCGTCCACCAAAAGGCACGTTCGTCCCTCGACGTCGCCGATCACATTTAGCACTTCCGATTTGTCCACGTTACCCACGCGGCGCTTGTCTATGATGGCGAGCTCGGCCCCAAGCCGACTTGCGTATGCCCTTGCGCGCGCGACGCCACCGGTGTCCGGGCTGACGATGGTAAGTTTTTTGAAGTTTTTGTTGCGAAGATGATCCAGTATTACCGGCAACGCATAAAGATGATCGACGGGAATATTGAAAAATCCCTGGATCGCCTCGGCGTGCAGGTCCATCGTGATGAGTCTTTGCGCGCCCGCGACGGTTAGAAGGTCCGCGACAAGTTTCGCCGTGATAGGCACTCGCGGTTGGTCTTTCTTCTCGCTGCGAGAGTAAGGATAATACGGAGTCACGGCGGTGATACCCGAAGCGCTGGCTCGCTTGCAAGCGTCCATTATTATCAACAACTCCATCAGGTTATCGTTGACGGGACGAGGGCACGGCTGGATAATAAAGACATCTCGCTTGCGAATATTGTCCTTTATCTTGACGAATGTATTGTCGTTGGCGAACTTGAATACGTCCATCGGGGTGAGGGCTACATCCAGATACACCGAAATCTTTTCTGCAAGAGTATTGTTGGCGCTTCCCGATAATAATAAAAGTCTTTCCATCATTTTTTCCTGCTTTGCTTAGTATATTAGCGGAATTGCAAGAGTAAAGCTGGGGCGGGAGGACTCGAACCTCCGAATGCGGGTTCCAAAGACCCGTG
>CAZDAF010000201.1:0-6981 GCA_964503115.1 uncultured bacterium | reverse complement strand
TCCCCGGGTTGAAACTTTTTCATCGAGGAAGCAAACTAACCGAGCGAGATGTTAAACGATAATAAAGCGGCGCTGTGGGGCCGGGGCGCTCTTTTATGGGCGTTGATGGTGCGTGATTTCCGAGGCAAGTACGTCGCCAGCATCATGGGGATATTCTGGTCGGTGGTCAATCCCCTGCTTTTGCTCGCCGTGTTCACGTTCGTCTTTACCGCGATATTCCGTATCAGGCTGGGCACCGAGCCGGGCTTCGCTCACAACGCGCTGTACATATTCTGCGGGGTGCTGCCCTGGATAGCCTTTCAGGAATCGATTCAAAGGTCTACCACTATACTCATCGAACAGAAAAACCTCGTGACTCGGGTGCGGTTCCCTACCGGCGTATTGCCCGCGTCGGTGGTGGGGTCGAGCTTGCTGGGCATGCTTATCGGCATGTGCGTATTGCTCGCGGTCGTAATTACCGTAACGGGCCGCATGCCGCTTACAGCGCTATTTATCCCGATACTTATATTGTTTCAGGCGGCCTTTACGCTCGGCCTGGCGTGGCTGACTTCGAGCGTCAACGTCTTTTTTCGTGACCTGCAGCAACTGGTGCCCGTCGGGCTGCTGGTATGGATGTACGGCACGCCGATATTTTATTCACCGTCGATGGTTCCCGAACGGCTGAACATGGGGCCGTTTGAAATCAACAATGTGCATCTCTTTCTTTTTCTGAACCCGTTGCATCACCTGGTGGCGTGTTACCGCGCAGTATTGCTGGAAGGCGCCCTCCCTCGATTATTCAATCTTTCATTATTGGCGGTGTTTTGTTTAACAAGCCTCGCCGTCGGGGGCGCGGTTTTCAGTCGCGGAAAGAAAAAATTCGCCGATGTGCTCTGATACGACAATGTCGTTAGCCGTAAAAGAACCTTAATGACCCATCATATGCCTTATCTTCCGGATACCGGAGAATGAATGGTATGTTATTTCCTCCCGGCTGAAGCGGTACTCTTTGCCATAGACGCATTCTTCCCTCGCCGTGCAACAAGTTTCGCAAGCCGGGTCGAATAACCTTGCGCGCAGGCACTTTTGCACGTCGCAACCCTCGCGGCTAACGGCATCACCGGGGCAAGCTTTAAAACAAGGCGCGGCGCATTTGCCGCACGGGTCGAAATCAACCAACTGCCGGTCGGGTTCCATCTCGATGTCTGTGAGTATCGCCCCGCGAAGGCTCAGCCACGGGCCGTAAGTAGGGTGTATAACCACTCCGGTCAATCCCATCGCGCCGAAACCGCACGCGATAGACCACGCCTGAAAAGGTAAAAATCCGCTCGTCTCCTGCCGCCACGGATAAACCGCAAGCGCCGTGGCGCCTTTGGCTGCGAGTTCCTCCGCCGCGTTTTCCATTGATCGAGAGGTGAAGACGTCCACGGGGTCGTCCAGAGAATCGTATCTCTCTCGATCGGCCTCGATGTCCGCTTGCAACGCCTCCCACATGGCGGGGCCATAGTTTCCCACCATGATTATGGAACTCACGCCTGCGAGCAAATGTCCGGTTTTTATCGGCCCTGCCATGGCTTCATCGGCACGCCGGGCCGAAAGCACCCGTATCAAGTTTAAGCCAATGGGGTCACAGTGCTGCCGTAGTAATTTTATAACGTCTTTTTTGTTCATAATGTGCGGTCGAGAGATTGTAGCTCAGTTTCGGCCGCGCTCGCGGCTCAACGCTATTCCCAAAACCGTGGTGAGTTTCACGATATCGCGGTCGGTTTTACGCAACCTCGAGCTGACGGTCCGCGCAATCTCCAACACGACGTGGTAAGCGCTTTCGTAATCGTGGACGGCCAGATTCTGAAAATCATCCTTTTCTATTACCAACAATTCGACATCGGTAAGGGCCGTAACGGTGGCAGTGCGAACGTCCTTCTCCAATAAAGACATTTCCCCGAACACGGGGTGGTCTTCAGCGCTCAAGGTGATCAAGTCCTTCTCGATGCTTTCGGAATCCGGATCGGTCGGTTTTAAGGTAATGTTTTTGGTGATTCTCACTTTTCCTTCCATCAGGACGAACATACTCGACCCGGCGTCGCCTTCTTTTATAACGGTATCTCCCGCGCTAAACTTAATCGGCTTTGCGATTTCGACAAGCCGTTTTAGTGTATCAGGCTTGACCTCCTTGAAAAGAGGTACGTTTTCCAACACTTCAAGTCGCTTCTTCACGACGGTTGCTCCTCTTGTGCAATCACCAGAGCCGTATCATTTTGCTTGATGACATAATCGTCCGGTGGGTTGATATTGACGATCAGGCGATTCCTTTTTGTGAAGTATGTTTGCTCGAGACCCTTGAACTTTTTCTTGATGTACCTGTCAATGGCGCTCATGTCGCCGGACAGGATATCATCCAGATTCATTCCTTCCTGTTCCTCACGCGCCACACCGACAAGGAGCCCTCCACCTTGGTTGCGGAAATGCGAAGACGCTTCCTTGAAGCTCTTTTCAACGAGCGAATGAGGGAACGGTTGTTGCTGCAACGATTGGCCGCGCTCGAAAGATAGTATTTCCTGCACGGCAAGCGTCACGCCGGGGGCGACCGCCGCATTGGTCAACAGGAAGTCGTTATATCCACCCAGGGAAACGACTGTTTCCACCCCGGCCCGTTTTAGGTGAGGAATGCTTTCGGGATTTTCGACCTCCGCACACAATCGAATCTTGGGGTTTAAGTCCCTGACGGTGAAAGCGGCCAGTACCGTGCGATCGTCCGGCCGGGTTTCGGGCCTGCTGTGATAGGTGTCCATCAGCAACAGCACCACGTCCGCATCGGCAACGTTAGCGCGTTGCAAAACACCTTCGTGAACAAAATCACCCCTTACGTATTTTACCTGAACGCCCTTTATTGTTCTCAATACGTTCGCGATGTGTTCTTCGGGCAACTCGTTTATGAGAACCAACGGCGGGGATTTCGATTTATTCTCCGCTATTTTCTCGACGATGTTCATTGCCCGCGAGTTCCACCCGCAGATGATGATATGCCGCTTAAACTTGATATCTTCCATACCCCTACCCTCAAGGATTTTTTTTTCGACCAGGTAACTGGCCACTGTCGCTGTGAATAGCGCCGTAAGGCCGATGCCGCTGGCCATTACCAACAGAGCCAATGCCCGACCGAGGGGGGTGATCGGCGTGATGTCGCCATAACCCACCGTGGTCATGGTGACGATCGCCCACCAAAGCGCGTCGCCCATACTGCTGAAGTTCTTGATATTGCCGCCCACATGCTCGACGAGGTACACTGCCACCGCAACCGTCAAGATGAGGCAAAACAGGCCCACTATTATTCGCGGCAGCCGATCCTGACGTACCGCACCCCAAATATCACGTAATTTATCGAGAAGACCGCTCATTTTTGCATAAAGTATAAAGGAATTTATATGCCGGGGTCAACCTTGACCGTCTTGACCGTTGAAAACGTCGCGCGCGCCAATTATACTGCTAGTCGGCGATGGCTCAAAATATTGAAAAGATAAAATCAAGAATCGAGGAATTGCGCCGTATTATCAATTATCACAACTGGCGCTACCATACCCTCGATGACCCCGTTATCAGCGACGACGAGTTCGATAAGCTGTTTAAGGAATTGTTGCGTCTCGAGGCTGAACGCCCCGAGCTGGTGACCCCGGATTCGCCGTCACAGCGTGTCGGCGGCCCGCCGTCGGAAGAGTTTGCCGAAGTCAGGCATTCAACGCCCATGCTGGGCCTTTCCAACGTCGAGGATGAAAATACCTTCATCGAGTTTCATGAAAGGATCACGAAAACGCTCGACGGAGCGAAAGTCGAATATGTCGCGGAACCCAAGTTCGATGGTGTGAGCGTCGAGATGGTTTACGAAAACGGCATGCTCATAACCGGCTCGACCCGGGGCGACGGCGAGATCGGAGAAAACATAACCCCCAACGTAAAAACCGTCCGAACGATACCACTGAAGCTCATTCCCGACGAAGGCCTTCCCGATCTACTTGACGTTCGCGGCGAGATTCTTATTTCCATCGAAGGCTTCAAACGTCTCAACGAACAGCAGGAGCAATCGGGCCGGAAGACGTTCGCCAATCCTCGCAACGCCTCCGCCGGCAGTTTGAGGCAACTCGACTCGAAGATAACCGCGTCGAGGCCGCTCGAAATATTCTGCTGGGGCGTCGGTAGAATAGCTGCCGACATCAAGACCCAGGCGGAGTTGCTCGAAGCATATCAAAAGTGGGGGCTGCGCATCTCTGATAACTGGAAGCTTTGCAAAAGTCCCGAAGAAGTCATCGAATATCACCGGATAATACTCAATGCGCGCGATTCGTCGCCTTACGAGATGGACGGTGTGGTGGTGAAGGTCAACAGTTTCGATCAGCAGCGCGCGTTGGGCGTGCGCAGCCGCAGTCCTAGGTGGGCGACGGCATACAAGTTCCCGCCCAGGGAAGAAGAAACCCGCGTCATCGCCATCGACGCTCAAGTCGGCCGCACCGGCGCGATCACCCCCGTCGCAAGGCTCGAACCGGTTCAAGTCGGCGGCGTTACGGTGCAAAACGCCACACTGCACAACCAGGACGAGATAGATCGCAAAGATGTTCGCGCCGGGGACTACGTACTCATACGGCGCGCCGGAGATGTAATACCTGAGGTTGTGAAGGTATTAGAAAAAAAAAGGACCGGCGACGAGAAGCCGTACCACATACCGGACGCATGTCCCGCCTGCGGCTCGAAAGTTCTCAGGGAAGAGGGTGAAGCCGTACACCGCTGCATCAATTTTTCCTGCCCCGCGCAGGTAGTCGAGCGGGTCAAGCATTTCGCCTCACGTGGCGCAATGGATATCGAGGGGTTGGGGGACAAGCTGGTGCGGCAATTATTCGATGAAGGGCTCGTGCACGCCCCGGCGGATCTTTACCGACTTGACAAGCGGCAAATCGCGGATCTCGAGCGGATGGGCGAAAAGAGCGCCCAAAATCTCCTCGACGTCCTCGATAGCGGCAAGCGCACAACGTTTGCTCGATTCCTTTTTGCCCTTGGCATAAGACACGTCGGGGAGCACGTTGCGAAAGTTATCGCGGAGGCCTTTGGATCGCTGGACGCTCTACGAAAAGCTTCACACGTCGATCTCGAACAAGTGCACGAAATAGGCCCGGAAGTCTCCCGCAGCGTACGAGACTTTTTCGACAGACACGAAAACGTCGAGGCGATCAACAGCCTTGTTGAGGCGGGGATAAACTTTGAGGAAACCGCGCCGCGCCGCGCGGATATTTCCGGCAAGCTCGACGGGAAAACTTTCGTGCTCACCGGCACGCTCGAAAAGTTCACCAGGGATGAGGCCAGGGCCGAGATCGAAGCGCGAGGCGGACGGGTCGCATCGAGCGTCAGCAAAAAAACGGGTTATGTCGTAGCCGGCTCAAACCCAGGCTCAAAACTCGATAAAGCCGAAAAATTGGGAGTACTAATTATCGACGAGGATGCGTTTCTTGAGCTACTTAAAGATTAGTAAAGGTAATTAACAAGACAACTGGATTGATAATAAAGGAGGAAATCAAACTTAACATGGGAAAAAAACTGGAATTCTGGGAGCGTTTTTTTCGTCCCAAAACCGTAGCTGTTTTCGGCGCTCACCCGACAAAACCGACCACCTTTGCGAATATGTTCCTGAGAGCCAATGTCCAATCCGGCTATGAAGGAAAACTCTATCCCATCGGGGTAAGAGGCGGGGAAGTGTTTGGAATGAAAATACATAAAAGTCTTTCCGAGATTTCCGAGCCGATAGACCTGGCGTGCGTTGCCGTGCCCGCCCGACATGTGATGGATGTGCTCGAAGATTGCGTGCGTCACAAAATCCCCGGCGCTCAGGTGTTGACGGCGGGGTTCGGAGAGCTTGGAACCCGGGAGGGCAAACGCCTCGAGGCCGAGGTCGCCTCTTTCGGCAAAAGGGGACTTCGAATAATAGGCCCCAATTGCTTCGGAATATACGACCAGAAATGCGGTCTGACGATAATGCCCGGTGGCGGTTTTTCCAGGCGCCCCGGCACGGTGGTTTTTATCAGCCAAAGCGGCGGTCAGGCGGTGGATATGGGGTACTCGTCCATCGGACTCGGGTTCGAATGGCGGAGGATAGTGAGCATCGGGAACGCTTGCGACGTGGACGCTGCGGAGTTGATCGACGTTTTCGCCGACGATCCCGAGTGCAAGATAATTACGAGCTATCTCGAGGGCGTTCGGGACGGCAGAAAGTTTTTCGAGGCGCTCAAAGCCGCCTCGATTAAAAAGCCCGTGATACTGTGGAAAGTGGGCCTGACCGAAAGCGGCTCGAAAGCCGTCGGCAGCCATACCGGCAGCATGGGCGGCGCCGAAACCATCTGGAGAGCCGCTATGAAGCAGGCGGGAGCGGTGATGGTTTCGAGCCAGGAAGAGTTGCTCGACACCATAGCCGCATTCCACTTCATCGGCGAATGGACGGGTACCGGAATAGCCGGCGTCGGCGGCGGTGGAGCTATGAGCGTAGCGATGGCCGATTGCGCTGATCGGCACGGTTTTACTCTGCCCGAATTTACCGCCTCGACCCGCGAAGCTTTGAAGGCCATGATCGCGCCGGTGGGCACTTCGGCCGGCAATCCCGTCGACGCGGGAAGCCCGATGGTTCCACCTCATATTCTCGGGTCGTTGATGGTAAACGCCGCAAAAGACCCGAGCATCGACGCGGTAATACTCATGCAGTACGTGCATCACATTACTTTTCTTACACGGCAGACTATAAACGTTCCGGATAAGCCTCTCGAAGAAATATCCTGGCATGAGGCGTTGGCTGAAACGTGCAAATTGACAAGTGATAACACCGGCGTCCTGATGCTGCAAGTGCTGCCGCCCGTATCGTCCGAAGCGGACAAGATCGAGGTCGAGGAAGTTTTGAGAAAATGGCGCGCCGCTTCGCACGAGAAAGGGATCGTTACCTTCACAAGCCTCGACAAGGCCCTGACGGCCCTC